>JAKLHH010000397.1 GCA_022710245.1 Myxococcota bacterium | reverse complement strand
TCGGTGACCCCGGGCTACCTGGTCAAGCTCGGGCTCCTCACCAAGGAGCCGAAGGCGAGCTTGAACCCGCTGATGGCCCGCGCCCTCGAGAAGATCGCGTTCCTGCCCTTCGGCGTGGTGATCGACAAGTGGCGCTGGGACGTCTTCTCCGGCAAGGTGAAGCCCGCCGACTACAACAAGGCCTGGTGGGAGCTGCGCAGGCGCTACCAGGGCGTCGCGCCGGTCACGCCCCGCGGCGAGGAGTTCTTCGACCCGGGCGCGAAGTACCACGTCCCGGCCAGCGTCCCCTACGTGCGCTACTTCCTGGCGGCGATCCTGCAGTTCCAGTTCCACCGCGCGCTCTGCAAGATGACCGGGCACCAGGGCCCGCTCCACACCTGCTCCATCTACGGCAACAAGGAGGCGGGGCAGCGCATCGCGGCGATGCTGGCGATGGGCAAGGCCAAGACCTGGCCGCAGGCGCTCAAGGCGCTCACCGGCGAGACGAAGATGGACGCGACCGCGATCCTCGAGTACTTCGCCCCGCTGCGCGAGTGGCTGAGCAAGGAGAACAAGGGGAGGACCTGTGGCTGGTGAGGAGCGCTCCGGGGCTGGCGAGCGCGCAGGGGCCGGCGAGCGGCCGGTGATCCGGTTCTACCGGGTGCAGGACCCCTACGGCGAGCTCTCCAACTTCGCGGCCTACCCGATCCTCCTCGGGGGCAAGGTGTGGCCGACGAGCGAGCACTACTTTCAGGCGCAGAAGTTCCTCGACGAGAAGCTGCAGGACGCCATCCGCGCGCAGCCCTCGGCGATGATCGCCGCGCGCATGGGGCGCGACCGCAAGAAGCCGCTCAGGCCGGACTGGGAGTCGGTGAAGGAGGAGGTGATGCGCGAGGGGCTGCGGGCGAAGTTCACCCAGCACGAGGAGCTCCGCGCGATCTTGCTCTCGACCGGCGACGCGCTCCTCGTCGAGCACACGCGCAATGACCGCTACTGGGCCGACGGCGGCGATGGCCGCGGGCGAAACCGGCTCGGCGCGTTGCTGATGGAGCTCCGCGAGGAGCTCCGCGCGCGCCCGAACTGACCCCTCCCGCGCGCTGACGTGGAGGACAGCTCCCGCTCCGCGAGGAGCTCCACGCGCGCTTCACCTGACCCTCGCTCCCGCTCGCTGACGACGGCTCCCGCTCCACGCGCGTTTCACCTGACCCCGCTCACTGACGTGGAGGACGGCTCCCGCTCGATACCGTGGAGGACGGCTCCCGCTCGATACCGTGGAGGACGGCTCCCGCTCGATACCGTGGAGGACGGCTCCCGCTCCACGCGCGTTTCACCTGACCCCGCTCGCTGACGTTCGACGGCCGCCTGGCGCATCTCCTGCTGGAAGGCGGTGAGCTCGGCGGGCGGCACCATCGGGTCGTCGCCGCCGGCGAGCGCGAGGACCGCGCCCTTGATCTGCTTCGCGTCCGCCGGGTGCGGCGTGGCGAGCCCGCCCTGCAGGCTGACCACTCCGGAGAGCGCCGCGCCGCTCCGCGCCAGCTCGAGGACCGTGGTGCCGCCGAAGCAGTAGCCGACCGCGGCCACCCGACGTGGGTCGACGCCCGGCTGCCGCAGCAGCACCTCGAGCCCCGCGCGGGCGCGCGCGCGCAGGAGCTTGCGATCATCGCGGAGCGGCGTGGCCGCGGCCTTGGCCGCCTCGGGCGTCGTCGGGCGCAGCCCCTTGCCGTAGATGTCGGCGGCGAAGGCGACGTAGCCGAGCCCGGCCAGCTCGTCGGCCTTGCTCCTGGTGAAGTCGTTGATGCCCCACCACTCGTGGACCACCGGCACGCCGGGGCGCTTCGCGCCCGGCTTCGTCGCGTCGTCGACGGCGAGGTAGCCCTCGAGGGTCAGCGTGCCCAGCCGGTACTCCACCCGCTTGCCGCTCACCTTCGCCTCCGCTGCCAGGGGGGCGCAGAAGGCCAGCCAGCGCGCCGGCGATGATCATCGGACCGCTGCTCGTCATGGCTCCTCCTCGCGCTCGTGCGCACGACCAAGCCTGGCAGCGAGCAGGATCGGGTCAAGGACGCCGGTCAAGGAGCCTCGGCGAGCGACCGCAGCGGCGCCCCGTACGCCGACCAGTGGCGGGCAGCTCGCGACCTGGACCAAGCAGAGGACGGGGCTCCGCGAGGAGCGCGGTACGAGACCGCGCTCCCCGCGAGAGCGGCGGGCGGGAAAGGAGCCCCTGTCAGCGCCAGAGGGTGAAGCAGCAGCGCCAGCAAGAGCCCCGGACGGGAGCCGAGCTCCCGGTTGGGGGTACGTGCAACGCGTACATGTCTCCCCTGTTGCAGGCTTCACGCCAAGACAGCCACGCCCGGAAATAGCTTGAATCCTTGGCGGTCACCGATCTTCGTGCGCACGGATGCCCACGAGGTTGTGCAGGGTCGAGTTGCACCGGCTTGTCCTTCAGCCGCTGTCGCTCCCCAGCCCCCGGCTCGTCATCCAGCCGCCGTCGCTCACGGCCCGTCATCCAGCCGCCGTCGCTCGCGGCTCGTCATACCAGCCCCCGGCTCGTCATCCAGCCGCCGTCGCTCCCCAGCCTCCCGGCTCGTCATCCGGCCGCTGTCGCTCACCCGCTGCTCGCTCACCCGCGCCCTCCCGTGCAGAATAGGGCGATGGTCGACGATCCTCCCCGGCGCTCCAACGAGCGCGAGCTGCGCCTGCCCCCCTGGGTGCTGCGTCTGACGCTCGTCGCGCCCGCCCCGCAGCGCGTGAGCTGTTACCTGCTCGGTCGCGAGGAGGCGCTGCTGGTGGATCCCGGCGCCGACTTCCCTCGGGAGCTGGAGCGCGTGCGGCGCGAGGTGCACCGCCTGCGGGGCAGCGGCGGCGGGCTGCAGGCGATCCTGGTGACGCACCACCACCGCGATCACGCGGCCGGCGCCCTCGGGCTCGCGCGCGAGCTGGGCGTGCCGGTGGCCGGCCACCCGCTGACGCTGGCGCGGCTGGCGCGGGGGCGGGCGCGCCCGTGGCTGCGCGCCGTCGAGGACGGCGAGCGACTCCGGCTCGGCGGCGGCCTCGAGCTGCTCGCGCTCCACACGCCGGGGCACGCGCCGGGGCACCTCTGCCTCTTCGACCCGGCGGGGCGCGTGCTCCTCGCGGGCGATCAGGTGCCCGGCGAAGGCACCACGCTGATCGATCCCCCCGAGGGCGAGATGGCCTCCTACCTCGACTCGCTCCGGCGGCTGCTCGCGCTCGAGCCCGAGCCCGAGGTGCTGCTGCCTGCCCACGGACCGCCGCGGCCGCGCGCCGCCGCCCGCATCCGCGGCCTCCTCCACCACCGCCTCTGGCGCGAGGCGCGCGTCCTCGCGGCGCTCGAAGAGACGCCGCGCGCGCTCGCTCCGCTCGCTCGCGAGGCCTACGAGGAGCTGGCGCTCGAGGGGCCGATCTGGCGCTGGCCGCTGGCCGTGCGCTCGACGCTGGCGCACCTGATCAAGCTCGCCGCGGATGGCAAGGCGCGGCGGGTCGGAGAGCTCTGGGCCGCGGGCTAGCCCGGGGACCCACGCCGCCTCGTCGACGGAACGAGCTGTGACGAATCATGACGAATCATGACGAAGAATCATGAGAGCGGTGGTCTCGGCCCCGACGGTACCCCAGCAGGCCGGCCAACCGGTGAGCCTACCGTCTAGCGCGACGTGGACGCGAAGCTCTGCTGCAGCGCGGTCGCGAGCTCGCGCGCCTGGCCGGGGACGTTCTCCAGCCCGGCCTTCAGCTCCACGCGCGCGAAGGGGGCGCGCAGCACGCGCAGCACGCCGAGCGAGATCTCCCGCTGGTCGCGAGCGCGCAGGTAGGTGACGTCCTCGCCGGCGAAGCGGCCGCGCGTGAGCATGCGCTGGTAGCGGACCTTGGCCGGGGCGCGCAGCGCGACGACGCGCACGTCGAAGCTCTGGCGCAGCACCGCGAGGTCGGCGGGGCTGCGCACGCCGTCGACGATGTGGATGCGCTCGGGGCTCGCCTGGATCTGCGCGGAGAGCTGGCGGGCGATCTCGCCCGGCGTCCTGGCGAAGTGCTGCGAGGCGGCGCGGTCGGTCTCGGGCGTGTAGGGGAGGCCCTGCTGGCTGATCCAGCCGCGGATCACGTCGCCGCAGGTCCGGTAGGGTGCGCCGAGCGGCGCGGAGAGGCTCTTTGCCAGCGTGGTCTTGCCGGAGCCCGGCAGCCCGACCAGCACCACCACCTGCTTGCGGGGTGCCGGCTCGGCACGCGCCATGGTGTGGCTACAGATGAGCGCAAGGATGCCGATGCCTAGGATGAGGTGGGTGCCACGCAGTCGCATGAGGGTCTCCCGCTACGTCGTGCTGCAACCCGCGGGCCCGCCGCGAGCGCGGAGGTGAGCTCCAGGGTTCCAGCGACTTGCGGGGCCGGGGCGATGGCTCCTCGGGACGCACCTGGCGGCCCCGCTGGCCAGCGCTCATCGGATCTCGCAGACGAGCTCGCAGATCTGCCGCTCTCGCTCGAGCTCTCCCTCCGACCTCTCTCGATGCCATTGAAAGGTCAGCCCAACGGTGCGACCCTTTCTGCCGTGGAGCGTGACAGCAGCCGGCCCGATGCCACTCCGCTCGAGCGACCGGAGCGGCCGAAGGGCGAGCGTCAGACGGGGCCGCAGACCAGCCCCGGGCGGCCGCACACCGGGCCCGAGCGGCCCCAGGTGCCCAGGCTCGCGTCGCTGCAGCCGGAGGCCGTGCCTGCCTCCGGTGCGCTCTCCTGCTGCCCGCACTGCAGCGCGACCCTCCCTGACGAGATGAGCTTCTGCCCGGGCTGCGGCGAGAGCATCGGGGCCGACCCGCTCCTCGGGAAGATCCTCGACGATCGCTACGAGGTCGTGCGGCGGCTCGGGGCGGGGGCGATGGGCGCCGTCTACGAGGTGCGCCACCTGCGGCTCGGCAAGCGCTTCGCGATGAAGGTCATCCACCGCGAGCTGACGCAGATCCCGGAGTTCGTCGCGCGCTTCGAGCGCGAGGCGCTCTCGACCAGTCGCCTGCAGCACCCGAACTGCATCCTGGTCACCGACTTCGGCCACGCTCCGAGCGGCGAGCTCTACCTGGTGATGGAGTTCCTCGAGGGCCAGCCGCTCTCGGACTGGCTCGAGAAGCCGCTCCCGGTGGGCACCGCCCTCGAGGTGACGCGGCAGATCCTGCTCGGCGTGCAGCACGCGCACGCGGCCGGGGTCATCCACCGCGACCTCAAGCCCGAGAACGTGGTGCGCGTGGAGAAGGCCGACGGGAGCTGGGAGCTGAAGGTGGTCGACTTCGGCATCGCGAAGCTCCCGCAGGGCGGCGGCGCCGAGAAGGAGCCGCTGACCAAGGCCGGCGTCGTCTTCGGGACGCCGCAGTACATGGCGCCCGAGCAGGCGCTCGGCGGCGAGGTCGGCCCGCAGGCGGACCTCTACGCGGTGGGCGTCATGCTCTGGCGGATGCTGACCGGTCGCCCCGTCTTCGAGGCGCAGGGCCACGTCGAGGTGCTGAGCGCGAAGCTCGCCGGGCCGGCCCCGCCGCTGGAGAAGGTGGCGCCGGGGGTCTTCTCGACGTCGCTGCAGGAGCTCGTGCGCCGCACCCTCGAGCGCAAGCCCTCCGAGCGCATCACCACCGCCGCCGAGATGCTGCAGGCGATCGACGCGATCCGCGCGGAGCCCGGCGGTGGCCTGACGAGGCCGGGGCAGCGCGGTGGCGGCGAGCTCGCCAGGAGAGCGCGCGCCGCGCTGGCGGTCACCGGCGCCGTGCTCGCGCGGACGGCCGGCACCGCGCGCGGCTTCGTGGTCGGCTGGTACCGCGGCGAGGGGCAGCGGGGGCCCGTCAGCTGGGCGACGCGGGGACGCGCGCTGGTCACCACCTCGCGCGGCGGGGCGGTGCTCGCCATGGGGGTCGCGGCGCTCGGGCTCCTCGTGCTGGTGCCGGCGCTCCTCCTCGGCGGCGGCGAGCCGCCGGCCGCGTCGGGCAGCGCCGTCGAGCCAGCGAGCCACGGCAGCGCCGCGGGCAGCGCCGCCCCGGGCCGCCCTCAGGATCCGAGCCGGGCTCCCGGCAAGACCACCGGCAAGACCACCCCGCGCGTGCCGGCGAAGCCCGACCCGCGCGCCGGCAGCGGCGGGGGTCTCCTCGCGCGCACGCCCCTCGAGCGCGCGCAGCTCTACCTGGCGCAGGGCGCCTGCCGCGAGGCCAGCCTCGAGGCCCAGGGCGTGGTCAACACCGATCCGAAGAGCGCCCGCGGGCACTACCTCCTCGGCGCCTCGGCGATGTGCCGCAGGCAGTACCGCGAGGCGCTCGCCTCGTACGGCGAGGCGCTCCGCCTCGACGGCTCCCTCCGCGGCGACCCGCGCGTCCTCGAGGACGGGCGGGCGCTGCTGAAGGTCGAGAAGCTGCGCCGCGTGGCCCTCGACTTCCTCGGCGAGCAGGTCGGGCAGCCCGCGCTCCCCGACCTCCTGCGCGTGGCGAGCTACGAGCCCCGGCGCGCGCTCCGCCTGCGCGCGATCGAGCTGGTCACGCGGCTCGGCGCCGCCGCGCAGATCGATCAGGTCGCCAGCCTCGGGATGGAGCTGCGCGAGGGGAAGAGCTGCAAGGAGCGAGCGGAGACGGTGGCCCGGCTGCGCGCGGCGAAGGACCCGCGCGCCATCCCCATCCTCCGCGCGGCCCGCGACGAGCGCACCGGCTGGCTCGGCACCCGCTACAAGAACTGGTGCATCCGCAAGCAGATCGTCGAGGCGCTGCGAGAGCTGCAGGCCCTGCCCGGCGCGCAGCGCTGACCGCACTGAACCTCATACTGCGACATGATGAGACGGCGTCGTTGAGGACGACGAGGACGACGAGGACGACGAGGATGACGAGGATGACGAGGACGACGATGCCCTGAAGTATCTCCGACCCTGGCGATGAAGGTCGACGATACTTCAGGGTCGGCGAGGCCCCGCTGCCGCCACCGGCCGTGCCCTCCCACTCCCTCGACGAGAACC
>JAKLHH010000396.1 GCA_022710245.1 Myxococcota bacterium | reverse complement strand
AAGAGGGTGAGGGGGGGACGAGGGGACGAGGTGACGAGGGTGACGAGGGTGACGAGGGTGACGAGGGTGACGAGGGTGACGCGGGTGACGAGGGTGACGAGGACGGGTGGCTACTTGATGAGCCCGTTGTACCCCGCGTAGTAACCAGCGTACTCCTTGGCCTCCTTGATGCCCTCGCGGACCAGCGGACGCGGGTGGATCGTCTTGGCCTCGAGCTCCTGGGCCTTGTTGATCAGCTTGGCGGCCTCGCGCTTGCCCTTGGTCGCGGTCTCCCACTGGGCGCCGCCGTCCTTGCCGAAGGCCTCGCGCTGCGCGAGGGCCAGACCGGCCACGAGCTGCACGGCGGAGTCGTTCGGCGCCTGGCGGGCGGCCTTGCGGACCATGGCGGCCGCGCGGTCGCTGTCCGGGTTCCGCCGCGCGAGGTTGGCGCCGCGGAGCACGGTGTAGACCGGGTCGCCCGAGCGGCTCAGCTTGGCCAGGCCGCGGCCGAACGAGCCCGCCAGCTTGGGGTTGTCCATCGCCTGCCCGTCGACGCGCTGGATCACGTCGAGGCCGATGGCCGCGTTGCGCGTGGACTTGATGGTCTGCAGCGCGCGAGGCACGACGTTCTTCGCCTGGATCGTGCTGCCCGTGTAGGGCTCGGGCGCGACCCGCGCCGCGGTCTTCGACTTGGTCGAGACGGAGGTGAGGAAGCTGTCGGCGCTGGCCGAGCTGGCGAGGCCGAGGATCAACGCGAGGGTGGTGCCGATACGAGCGAGGGTCTTCATCCTGGACATGGTCGTTTCCTTTACCAGAGGGTCAGTTCGTCTTGTTGGGTCGCGGCAGCTACGCCCGACCGCCCTCTGCGCTGGGCGGCGCCGCGACAATTGTTGTCGGGGCGGGGTAGACTGCAACGGTGGTGCCACCTGCAACGGTCGAGATTCGCTGTATGCGATGTTTGCTCCCCTACGGTTTCCGGAGATCAGGCTCCGGAAGCCGGCGGTCGGGACATTGGACAGCCCGCTGATCGAGGTGCGAGACCATGACCCCCTGGCGAGGACGATCACTTCTGGGATCGCTACGCGGCGACCCTCTTCACCGACGAGCAGTGGGCCAGGGCCCCGGCCGAGGTCGAGCAGGTGCTGCGCCTCGCCGGCGCTCGGGCCGGCGCCGCCGCGCTCGATCTCTGCTGCGGGCCCGGCCGCCACGCCCTCGAGCTCGCGCGGCGGGGGCTCGCGGTCACCGGCGTCGATCGCACCGCCCGCTACCTGGAGGAGGCGCGGCGCCGGGCGGCCGCCGAGGGGCTCTCGCTGGAGCTGGTGCGAGCCGACATGCGGAGCTTCGTCAGGCCCGCCGCCTTCGACCTCGCGGTGAGCCTCTTCACCTCCTTCAGCTACTTCGAGGACCCGGCCGAGGATCTCCAGGTGGCGCGCAACCTCCGCGAGAGCCTCCGCCCGGGCGGCGCGCTGGTGATGGAGCTGATGGGCAAGGAGGTCCTGGCGCGGATCTTCGCGCCTCGGGACTGGCACGCGCTCCCCGGCGGCGGCTTCCTCCTCGAGGAGCGCCGGCTCTCGCGTGGCTGGAGCTGGATGCAGGCCCGCTGGATCCTGATCGAGGGCGGCGAGGTGCACGAGCGCGAGGTGACGCACCGGCTCTACGCGGCGAGCGAGCTGGCCACCCTGCTCCACGAGGCAGGCTTCGCCGGCGTCGAGCTCTTCGGGGATCTCGAGGGCGCGCCCTACGACCAGGATGCGAAGCGCCTGGTGGCCGTGGCCCGGCGCGGCGGCTGACTCACTCGCCGATGGTGCCGCGGGTCGAGACCGACCTGGCCAGCGCCGCGATGGTCGCGAGCTGGTGGCCGCGGCCGCGGATCTGCGCGGTGGCCCCGGCGAGCTCGCCCGCGTCGAGGAAGACCCCGCCGCAGGCGCTGCAGATCTCCAGGGTGATCTCGCCGACCAGGCCGCTGGTCAGCTTGCCCGCGCAGGCGGGGCAGGGGCTGTCCAGCCGGCGCGCGTCGGAGATCTCCTCGGCGGCCGCGCTGCGGTAGGGCGACGTCTGGCCGGTCGCCTCGGCGGCCTCGCCGAGGTCCTCGTAGAGCTCCTCGAGCGCCGCCTCGTCCATCGACGCGAGCTGCTGCAGCTCGCTCTTGTCGAGCCAGAGCCCGCCGCAGCGCAGGCACCAGTCGATCTCCACCGAGCCCACCTGCTTCAGCTTCAGCTCGGCCCCGCACTTCACGCAGCTCAGCTTGCGCATCCTGGCCTCCGGTTCCGGTCAGGTGATGCTACACCAACTCGCGGGGCGGGACAGCGTGGCGCGAGTAGAACGAGAGCGCGACCTGTCCCGCAGCGCGTCTGTTGACTTTCGTTCTGCAGTCTCGTCGTTATACAGTCTCATCATGCGCCTCCTGCCACCGCTGGCCGGTCTCCTGCTCGTCACCGGCTGCGCCCGCGCGCTGGAGAGCGCGCCAGGCGGCGCCTCGTCGGCTCGCGAGCTCGGCGCTCCGAGCGTCGAGGGGCCGTCGCGCGAGGCGGCCGTCGAGGGTCCGTCACGCGAGGCGGCCGCGGATCGCCTGATCACCGACCGGCCGGCGGCGGGCGCGGACCAGGCCCTCGAGCTGGTGGAGCTCGACGCGAGCAGCGGGCCCTCGCCGGGCGGCGCCTCGGCCGCGTGGACGCACACGGCCAGCAGCTGCCCGGCGGCGGAGTGTCTGCTTGTCCTCCAGGTGGCCGCCTGGGGCGGGAAGGTCAGCGGTGCGACCTGCAACGCCACCCCGCTGGCCCCTGGCGGCGAGGCCTCCGCCAACGGCATGACCGCGCAGCTCTGGTATCTCAAGTCGCCGCCCGCCTCGTGTGCGCTGGCCGTGGCCGGGACCGGCGGGAGCTTCTTCGCTGGTGCCACGACCTGGCGCGGGGCAGACCTCGTGCCCGTCGACGGGGCGTTCCTCTCGCACTCGTTCGCGATGGCGCCGACGATCACCGACGGCAGATCGGCTCCCGCCGGGAGCGTGCTGCTCGGTGTCGCCGCGCTCACCGGGTACCTGCCGGTCACCACCGGCAGCGCCACCCAGAGCCTGTGGATGGCCTCCGCCACCGGGACTGGCGTCGCGGGCTACGCCAAGAGCGTCGCTGGCAAGGCGGAGCTCGCGTGGAGCACGTCGGCGCCCTCCAGCTGGGCGGTGGTGAGCCTGCTCCTCTCCCCGACGCACTGAGACGGCTCGCGCTCGCAGACGCGGTAGACAAGGAGGCGGTTCATGAAGCGCTGCGCCCTGCTCCTCGCCCTCGCGCTGCTCCTCCTCGCCTGCGGCGAGGCCGCGCCGACCGTCGACGCACGCGCGCCTGACGCGGGGCTGGACGGCGCGCCGCGCCTCGACGGGCTGGCCAGCGAGGGCCGCGCCGACCTGCGTCCGGACGGCAAGCCCAGCGGCAAGTGGCAGAAGACCATCGCTGACCTCGTCGCGCCGCTGCTGAAGGGCGAGTGGGCGGTGGGGCTCGTCGTCGGCCTGCAGACGGACGAGGGCGTGGAGGTCTACGGCTTCGGCTCGACGAAGCTCACGGGCGGCGCCGTCCCCGACGGCCAGACCGTCTTCGAGATCGGCTCGATCAGCAAGACCTTCACCTCGCTCCTCCTGGCGAGCCTGGTCGAGCAGCAGAAGGTGACGCTCGAGCAGCCGGTGCAGGAGCTCCTCCCCGCGGGCCAGGTCACCGTGCCGAGCCTGGGCGGCGAGGCGATCCTGCTCCGCCACCTCTCGACCCACACCTCGGGGCTCCCCCGCATGCCCGACAACTTCGCGCCGGCGAACCCCGACGACCCCTACGCCGACTACACGCCCGAGCTGATGTACACCTTCCTCACCGGCTGCGCGCTGGCGAGCGAGCCGGGCGCCAAGTTCTCCTACAGCAACCTCGGCGCCACCCTCCTCGGCCACGCGCTGACGCTGAAGGCCGGCGCCTCGTACGAGGCGATGCTGAAGGGGACCATCACCGACCCGCTCCAGCTCGCCGACACCGTGATCGCGCTGTCGCCGGCGCAGCGCGCGCGCTTCGCCGAGGGGCACGCCGACGACAACACCGCGATCAAGCCGTGGAGCTTCGGCGTGATGGCCCCCGCCGGCGCCATCCACTCGACCGCGGAGGACCTGCTCCGCTACCTCGCCGCGCAGTCCGGCCGCGACGCGAGCTCGCTCGCCGCCGCCATGAGCCTCACCCATACCTCGCAGTTCAACATCTCGGGCGCGATGAGCATCGGGCTCGGCTGGTTCCTCAGCAAGCCGTCGGGCTACGTCTGGCACAACGGCATGACCGGCGGCTTCAACAGCTTCGCCGGCTACGATCCGAAGTCGAAGGCCGCCGTGGTGGTCCTCGCCAGCACCGCCACGATCCAGGACCCGCCGACGCTGCTCGGCCTCAAGCTCCTCGACGTCCTCGGTGGCAAGGCCGCGACCGCGATCGACCTGCCGCCGACGCTGGCCGCCACCGCCAGCAAGCTGCAGCCGTTCACGGGCACCTTCGCGCTCGACGGGCAGCCCGGCTACAAGGTGCAGCTCGCGCTGAACGGGGACGCGCTCTACGCCATCCTGCCCAAGCAGGCGGCGGTGCGCTTCTGGCCGCAGAGCGCCGAGAAGTTCTACTCGCGGCTCGTCTACGCCTGGATCACGTTCAAGAAGGGCGCCTCGGGGGGCTACGACAGCCTGCTGATGGAGCAGGACGGCGTCACGCCGCACACCTACACGCGGGTGCCCTGACGTCCACGCCGGCGCGGCTCCTCAGCGCTTGAAGCGGAAGGTCCCCTCGAGCATGCCCCCGACGACCACGCCCTTGTGGTCGGCCGGGTCGCTCACCCCGAAGAGCGGGATCGCGTAGGGCTGCAGGCCGAGCTGGAAGTTGAAGCTCTTCTCCGGCCGCTTGAAGTCGAAGCCGAGGTAGCCGCCGATCATCGGCCCCATGGCGAAGAAGGACGCCGTGCGGCCGGGCCCCGAGGACTCGGAGCGGTAGTCGGGGCCGTAGTGGAGCGAGATGCCCAGCGTCGGGCCGGCGATCACGTCGACGGAGTCGCTGACGCGGCGGCGGAAGACGAGCGCCACGTCGGGCTCGAGCTGCAGCAGCTTGAACGCGGTCGCGAAGAGGATGGGGCGCATCACGGGGACGTTGATGACCAGGCTCATGCTGTCCGTGAGCCCGACCTCCGTCACGAACGAGATGTCCGCGGCCACCCCGCCGCGGGTGCCCGGCGAGGAGGCGACGCACTTGCGCACGTTGTCGAAGCGGCCGCCGGCGCTGACGCGGACGCCGAAGAAGACGGGGCGCGAGGCCTCGACGCCGCTCTGCGCCGCGGCGGGCGAGGGGGCGAGCGCCAGGAGTGCGAGGAGGAGGGGGAGGGGGAGGAGGGGTAGGTGGCGCAGGCGCGGTGACATGTGGGCTCCAGTAGATCTTGCTCGTCGAGATACCAGAGCCGTCAGGAGGGGGTCAAGTTGCTCGGCGGTCTCGTGTCAAAGCTCAGCGGTCTGTCAACGCTCAGCGGTCTCGCCGCGCGCGCGGGCCTCGAGCTATACTGAGCGCTCATGGCTGTCCCCCCGCGCCCGCTCCTGCCGCTGACCGGCGCCCTCTGCCTCGCGCTCCTCGGCGGGTGCCACACGCTGCTGCCCTTCGTCGGCGCCGCTGCAGGCGCCGACGACGCGGCGCGCGCGGATCAGCGAGGCCCGAGCCTCGACGCTCCCCGGACCGACGAGCAGGCCGCGCCCGGGGACGCGGCGGGCGAGCGCCAGCTGCGCGACAGCCTGGCGCTCAAGGACGCCGGGGGCGCCCCTGACCTCGCGCCCGTCAAGGCCGTGTCCCTGGAGGCGGACGGGCCTGCCGTCGTCGGCAGCCTCACCGCGCCGCCGAGCTGGAGCCACACCAGCAGCGCCGCGGCCTGCCCTCCCGCGAGCTGCCTGCTGGTGGTCACCGTCGTGCTCCTCGGCGCGACGGATCCGCCGGTGGTCAAGTGCAACGGCGTGCCGATGACGACCACCACCCCCGTCGTCGGCGGCGGGAACCTGGTCCAGTTCTGGTACACCCTCTCGCCCGCCGCGACCTCCGCGCTGGAGGTCGTCGGTCCCCCGACCGTCAAGACCATCCTCGCGAGCAGCTCGACGTGGCGCGGCGTGGACCTCTCCAAGGTGAAGGCGTTCTACGTCCACGGTCTCTCCCAGACCGGGGTGAGCGTCAGCAGTGACTGGGACCCCGCGCCCGCGGGCGGCGTCGACCTGGAGGCCGTGGTGACGACCGGCGCCGCCGCGCCGCTGTGCACCGCGGGCAACGGGCTGTGGGCCATCGCCGTCGCGGGCGGGGCGGTCGCCTCCAGCTACGCGCCGAGCAGCGGGGGCAAGGCCACCTGCGCCTGGAGCTTTGGCGCCAGCGTCACCTTCGCCGTCGACGACTTCCTGCTCTACCCGGCGCCTTAGCCGCGCTCACCAGACCTGCACGCGCTCGGTCGGAGGCAGGTAGAGCTTCTCCCCTGGCTTGACGCCGAACGCCGCGTACCACGCGTCGAGGTTGCGGACGGTGAGCGCCCGGTAGCGCGCCGGCGCGTGGGGGTCGGTGAGGACGCGCTTGCGCAGCGCGGGCTCGCGGATCTTCTGCCGCCAGCTCTGGGCGAAGGAGAGGAAGAACTGCTGGTCGCCGCTGAGGCCGCGGAGCGCCGGCGCCTCGCCGCCGCCGAGCGAGAGGCGGTAGGCGTCGTAGGCCACCGCGAGCCCGGCGACGTCGGCGATGTTCTCGCTCACCGTCAGCGTGCCGTTGACCGCCAGGTCGGGGAAGGGGCGGTAGGCGTCGTACTGCTTGACCAGGCGCTCGGCGGCGGCCTTGAAGTGCGCGAGGTCCTCCGGCGTCCACCAGTTGTGGAGCCGACCCTCGGCGTCGAACTGCGCGCCCATGTCGTCGAAGCTGTGGCTGATCTCGTGGCCGATGGTGGCGCCTGCCGCGCCGTAGTCCATCACCG
>JAKLHH010000395.1 GCA_022710245.1 Myxococcota bacterium | reverse complement strand
CAAGACCGCGCTCGCCGGCAACGCGAAGCTCACCTGGATCCTCCGCGGGGTCGGCCTCGCGCTGCTCTTCTTCGGCCTGCTCCTCATCTTCAACCCGCTCGCCGTCCTGGCCGACCTGATCCCCTTCGTCGGCGACCTGCTCCGCTTCGGCGTCGCCGCCTTCGCGGGCCTCACCTCGCTCGCGCTGGGAGGGCTGACCATCGCGGCGGCCTGGATCGTCCAGCGCCCGCTCCTCGGCGTGCCGCTGCTGGTCGGCTCTCTCGGGCTGATCGTCGGGCTCAAGCTCCTCGGTCGCAGCCGCAAGGCCGCCCGCGCCCAGGGCGCCCCGCCGAGGCCGGCGCTCTCCAACGGCTAGATGAACGCGCGCGATTCCGCGCGTTCATCTAGGTTCGTTTGAGGACAGGTCGCGCCCGCTCCCCGTCGGGAAAGGCTACCAGATCACCGGTCACGATTCGTGGTGACTGTTCGAGAATCGTGACCGGTGATCTGGCGTGGTACCATCTCCCGTCTGACGCTCCGTGCACCACAGCGCTTCCGCAAGAGCGGCCAGACCCGCTTCGCCGCCGACACCCTCGAGCAGACGGTGGTGAGCGGGCCGCTCCCCGCCCACCGCAGCGCCAGCCAGCAGGGCGCCGCCGTGGTCGCGGCGGGGACCCGCATCCGCCTCGTCGACGCGGACTACGGCCGCAAGCTGATCCAGATCCGGCTGCCCTCGGGCGCGCTCCTCTGGGTGACCGCGCAGGCCGCCTGGGAGCACTTCAGCAAGGGCTCCTCCTGCGCTGGCTGAGGTATCATCGGGGCATGTCGCGTCCACTGCGTCCGCTCCTCACTACCCTCGCCGGGATCACGCTCCTCGTCTCCGCCGCTGGCGATGCCGTCGCCGGCGAGCCGGCCTGCCTCGCGGGGCTCCGCAAGAGGCTCCGCGGCGCGGACCAGGCGGTGACCATCAAGGGCGTGGCGCTCGGCAAGAAGCGCCTCGTCTTCCGTCGCGGGGCCGTGCTGCTGGTCATCGACCACGCGGTCCTCGCGGGCACCACCCGCGAGTTCCTCAAGAAGCAGGGCGCCGACCGCTTCCCCGAGGAGACGAAGCTGCTGAAGCGCTTCGCCGAGGCCCTGCAGAAGGCGGACGAGGTGGACGGCGACGCGCTGGTGAAGGAGCGCTACGCGCAGCGGCGGCTCGAGTTTCGCCTGGCCGAGGTGCTCGAGCGCGGCGCCTTCGCGCTCCGCCGCCCGCCGCCGCCCGGCAAGCCCGCGGCCACCACGGCGATGCCCGCGGTGATCCTCCGCGTCAGCTACAGCCACCACTGCGGCGACCTCTGCGGCGCCGGCGGGCGCGTCTTCGTCACCGAGAGCTGCGAGGAGCTCCTCTCGATGCAGGACTGGATCTCCTGAGCGCCGGGCGGCCTCGTCGATGCTGAGTCTGAGTCGATCACCGCGCTGCGTCTGGCTGCTCGCGCTCGCGGTGGTCGTCGCGACGGGCTGCGATCGGCTGCTCCCGTTCGACGGCCGCCCCGGCGCGGCTGGCGCCGACTCGGGGCGCGGGTCCGAGGCGGGCCCGGCGGGGCCAGACCTGCGCGGCCTCGACGGCGCCGCCGAGCGGCCGACGAGTCACCTCGACGCGGCGCCCGCGCCGGTCTGCCTGCAGGCGGTGACCAACCCGCCGACGCCGGTGCCCGCGGGCCGGATCCTCCACGCCGCGCCCGCGCCGAAGGGCGACGCCGCCAACCTGACGCTGACCCCGCCCTGCCCGGGGGGCAAGCCGTGCCCGCTCGAGCGGCTCTTCGAGCGCAAGGCGGCCACCGACGACGAGAAGTGGTGCGACGGCACGCCCGGGCAGTACCTGAAGCACCTGCTGCCGGGCGACACGGTGATCGTCGCCGACGGCGAGTACCCGCCGCTCGAGATCCTGCAGGCCTGCGGCAAGCCGGGCGCGCCGATCGTGGTCATCGCCTCGGGCAAGGGCGCCGTCATCCGCGGCGAGAAGCTCCACGACGGCGAGGGGGTGGTCTGGAGGAGCGCGGTCCTCATCGACCGCTCGCGCCACCTCTTCTTCCACGGGCTGACGGTCCGGCCCCCGACCGCGCCCTCCACCGCCGATCCGATCCGGGGCATCGGGCTCATCCACGTGTCGAACGTCGTGGTGCGGGGCTGCGACGTCGCCGCCTTCTCCAACGCGATCCGGGTGGCCGACGCCGCCGACCTGACGCTCGACGGGAACACGCTCCAGGACAGCGTGCCGGTCGGGAGCAGCATCCCGGCCGGGCTCTACCTCGACGGGCCCACGCCGCGCACCCTGGTCGGCGGCAACACCTTCCGCCACAACCAGGGGCCCGCGATCTTCGTCGCCGAGTCGACCGAGTGCCTGCTCATCGAGCGCAACCTGATGGTCGGCAACAGCAAGGGAGGGGACGGCACGATCCACCTCGACAGCCCGCGCCGCGTCACCGTCCGCAGCAACCTCATCCAGGGCTCGGGGGGTACGGGCATCGCCCTCCTCGGGACCGCGACCGCGCCCGTCGCCGACGTCCTCCTCTCCAACAACACCATCGACGTCGTCGGCGACGCGAGCTCGGGCGGCAAGTTCGGGGTGCACCTGACGGGGCTCGCGGGCACGGTGCGCCTGCACAACAACCTGATCCACGACCGGGCGCTGGGCCACGCGCCGCTCGAGATCGAGGGGGCGCAGCTCTCGGACGTCTCCAAGTACCTCGCCTCGGACCGCAACTCCCTCCACGCGATGCTGGTGGGCGGCACGATCATCGTGGCGCAGGTGGGCCTCCTCGCGCAGTCGCTCGCGACCTGGCAGCAGATGGGCTTCGACCAGGGCTCGCTCGCCCTGCCGATCGAGGACCTGGTGGTGAAGCCCGGGACCGGGGACGACTTCGACTACCACCTGAAGGCGGGCTCCGAGGCGAAGGGGATCGGGCTCGACCTCAAGGACGAGCTCGGGCTCACCCTCGAGGGGAAGGCGCGCAACCCCGCGTCCGTCGACCTCGGCTGCTACTGACGGGGGCGGCAGCGGGCCGCTGCCTGATCCGGAGCGCCCGGGGTCGAGCTCCGGGGGCCGAACTCCTTGCCTGGCCAGTCCTCGCTCAGTTAACCTCGCCGGCGCTGGCACAGGCTCGGTGGTTCGTGGCGGACGAGTGGATCGGCAGACAGCTAGGCAACTTCACCATCACCGGACTGCTCGGGGCCGGAGGGATGGGCGCCGTCTACGCGGGCCGCCACACCATCCTGCAGCATCGCGTGGCCATCAAGGTGATGCACGCGCGGCTCCTCCGCACGGACCAGGCGCAGGAGTCGGTCAAGCGCTTCATCGCCGAGGGGCGGGCGCTGACGCAGATCGACAGCCCCCACGTGATCCGGCTCCATGACTTCGGCGAGCTCGAGGGCGGTCACCTCTACTACGTGATGGAGCACCTGGAGGGCCACGACCTCGAGCGCGAGCTCCACGGCAAGCTCCCGCTCTCGATCGCCGAGGCGCTGCCCTACCTGGAGCAGATCTGCGCGGGGCTCGAGGCCGTGCACGCGCACCGCATCGTGCACCGTGATCTGAAGCCGGCGAACGTCTTCGTCCTCGACGAGCAGCCGCTGCGCCTCAAGCTCCTCGACTTCGGCATCTCCAAGCGCCTGGACACGGCGCAGCACATGACGGTGGGCGGGATGGGCAGCCCGCTCTTCGCGGCTCCCGAGCAGGCGCTCGCCGAGGTGGATCGGATCAGCCCGCGGACGGACCTCTACTCGCTGGGCGTCATCGCCTACGAGCTGCTGAGCGGCAAGCTCCACTACGACGTCGCCGAGGACGCCCACCCCTACTCGGTGCTGATGCTGCCGGTCCACAAGGACCCTGTCCCGCTGCGCGAGCGCGTCCCCGACGTCGCGCCGGGCGTGGCCGCCGCGGTGGAGCAGTGCCTCGCGCGCGACCCCGACGCGCGCCCGCGGAGCGCGAGGGACTTCCTGTGCGCCCTCGTCGAGGGCTCGGGCTCCCTCGCCACCACCGTCCTGCCGCCACGCGAGGCGGCGGCCGCCGCTGCGACGGTCCCCCAGCGCCGGGCGAAGCCGCCCTCGGCCGGGCTGCGCCCGATCGAGCCCGCGCCGCCGGCGAGCGACTCGCTGGAGGCGCGGCGCGTCCGGGCGACCACCATGGGCGGCTCCGCCGGCGAGCTCACCTCGCCGCCTGCCTCGCTGGAGCGCGGCGGCCGTCGCTGGCTCGCGCTCGCGACGGTCGGGGTCATCGTCGTGGTGGGCGGCGGGTTCCTCGTCTCTCGGGGGCTCTTCCAGGCGGAGCCGGCGAACACTCCGCCGGTCGCGGCGAAGCCGACGACCACTCCGCCCCTCGCGGCGGCGTCTGCACCCGCGCCCGCGAGCAAGCCGGACGGGCGCGTGCCTGTCCTCGAAGGCGGCAGCGCGCGAGTCGACGCCAGCCCGGCGACGACGGAGCGCCCCGCGCGACCGCGGCGGGCGAGGCCGAGCGCGACGCCCGCCCCCGCCGTGCCCGCGGCGGGCACGAAGGCCACGCCCGCGGCGGGCACGAAGGCCACGCCCACGCCGTCCGGGAAGGCGGCGCCCGAGCCCGGCGAGGCGAGGCGCAAGAAGGGGTGGATCATCGACCCCACCATCGAGGACGACTGAGCGCGGCGGTCGCGCCGCCACCGAGGGAGCTGTGATGTCGAAGCTGTGCATGCGGTGCGCTGTCCGTCGTCGGGTGACGCTGGCGCTGGTCCTCGGCGTGCTCTGCTGCGCTGCCCCCTCGGGGCCAGCGCTCGCGGAGTCGAAGGCCGCCGTCGCCAAGCGGTACAACGCGCAGGCCAGGAAGCAGTTCAACCTGGGCAACTTCCGGGAGGCGGCCGGGCTCTACAAGTCGGCCTACGAGGCGAAGCCCGTCCCCGAGTTCCTCCACAACCTCGCCCAGTGCTACCGGCGCCTGGAGACCCTCGAGGACCTCGAGCGCGCGGTCTTCTACTTCGAGAGCTACCTCAACAACGCGCCCGAGTCGCCGGGCCGCGCCGACGTGGAGGCCGAGCTCGCCGCGGTGAAGGCGAAGGTCGCCGAGCTGCGCCAGGCGAAGGTCAGGGCGGAGGTCGCGGCGCGCAAGGCGCTGGCGAGCGCGCCGGCCTCGGCCGCGGCACCACCACGACCGCCGCCGCTCGTCGAGGACCCTGTGCCCCCGCCGCGGCCCGCGCGGACGCCGATCTACAAGCGCTGGTGGTTCTGGTCGCTGATCGGCGCGGCGGTCGTCGGCGGGACGGTGGGCGCCATCGCGGCGACGACCGGCGGCAGCAGCCGGATGCCGAGCGGCCCCAGCGGCGAGTTCGAGTCCGGCAACTTCGCCAACAAGTGACGAGGAGGAGACCGATGAGAGCGTGGATCATGTGCTGCTCCGTGGTCGGCCTCGCCTCGCTGGCCGGCTGTCGCGAGGACGAGTGCAAGGGCGCGTCGCCGCGAGCCCAGATCGACGTGCAGCTCGAGGGCATCACGGCCTCGGAGGTGGTCGCCGTCGAGGTCACCCTGCGCGTCAACGGCGGCCAGGAGCTGACGCGCGTCTTCACGGTGCCCGCGCCCTCGTTCGTCTTCCGCCTGCAGGACCAGGACCGGTCGCCTCGCAGCCTGGCCATCCGCGCGGTGGCGCTCGCCGCCGGCGGACGCGCCCTCGGGCGCGGCGAGACGAGCGCGACCTTCAGCTCCGACGCGTGCAACTTCCTCGCGGTGGTGGTCAAGCCGGTGGCCGCGGGCGAGGCCGGCGTCGACGGACCGCGTGACGCGGGCCCCGCCGACGCGCCGCCCCGCGAGACCAGCCAGCCGGACGCGCCGAAGGGCGACGCGCCGAAGGGCGACGCGCCGAAGGGCGACGCGCCGAAGGCCGATGCGCCGAAGCCGGACGCG
Source organism: Myxococcota bacterium (assembly GCA_022710245.1). Next base: position 1,113 of record JAKLHH010000395.1, on the reverse strand, counting down.
CCGAAGCCGGACTCCAAGCCGGACACGCTCAAGCCCGACCTGACGCCCGTGCCGGCGGTGCAGTGGGCGATCTCGCCGGCAGCGACGGCGGCCAGCCAGGCCTATGGCGTCGCGCTAGACCCGCAGGGCAACGCGCACATCACCGGCCGCTTCGCGGGCACGGCGACCTTCGGCGCCTACAAGGTCAGCTCGCTCGGCCAGCCGTCGGACGTCTTCGTGGCCAAGGTCTCTCCGGCCGGGACCGTCCTCTGGGTGGCGACCGCCGGCGGGGCCGGCGAGGAGCACGTGAGCGGGATCGCGGTGGACAGCGGCGGGGGCCTCTTCATCTGCGGCCGCCTCTCGGGGAGCAGCGCCACCTTCGGCAGCACCACCCTGAGCGGGCAGGGGGTCTACCTCGCCCGCCTCGACAGCGGGGGGAAGTTCGTCTGGGCCAAGCAGCTGAGCACCCTGGGCGACTCGGGCTCGGTCTGCAGCGACGGGACGAACGCCTACGTCGGCCTGGCCGGCGATGCCCTGGTCGCCAAGGTGGACCCCACGGGCACCGTCCTCTGGAAGGTCGGCCCGTCCTTGAGCGAACCCGCGGCCGTCTCCGTCGACGCGCAGGGGAACAGCACGGCGGTCGGCGGCTTCAAGGGCACGGTGAGCTTTGGCTCGAAGCAGCTCACGGCCTCCAGCGGGGACGCGTTCGTGGCCCGGCTGTCCCCCGCCGGCGCCTTCAGCTGGGCGGTGAAGGCGGGGGGGACGGGCTGGGACGAGGCGCGAGGGGTGGCGAGCGACACGACCGGCGCCGTCGTCGTCGGGTCCTTCCAGGGGCTGGCGACCTTCGGGACCACGCCGCTCTACACCGCCACGCAGTCCGCTGGCTTCATCGCGCGGATGACCCCGCAGGGCGGCTTCACCTGGGTGCAGGTCGTGGAGGGCACCGGCGCGGCGGCCACCGTGAGCGTCGACACCGTCGCGCTCGCCTCGGGCGGGGAGGCCGTCGTCACCGGCAACCTCTCGGGGCAGGCGACGATCGGCGGGGTCCAGCTCGACTCGACCAGCACGCCCGCGTTCCTCGGCCGCGTGAGCGACAAGGGGCAGTTCCTCTGGCTCGTGGCTCCCACCATGAAG
>JAKLHH010000394.1 GCA_022710245.1 Myxococcota bacterium | reverse complement strand
TTTCTTCGGGGCGGGCTTCTTCGCGGCGGCTTCCTTCGGGGCGGCTTTCTTCGGCGCGGCCTTCTTCGGGGCAGGTTGCTTCGCCGCGGGCGGCTTCGCCTGCGCCGGTGCCTCGGAGGCCGGTACGTCGAGCTCCTCCACGGCGACGAGGTCGCCGTCGCCGGTGATCACCTGGAGGATCCCCGAGGGGGTGGCGCAGATGCTCCAGAGGAGCTTGGCCACGCCGCTCGGGTGCACCTCCCACGTCTTGCCCCGGTTCGAGGAGACCAGGATCTGGCCGTCGCGGTTCACCGCGTAGGGCCGGCCGTCGTTGCCGACGGTCAGGTCCTCGATGGTCGCCTTCGCCTTGCAGCGGGCCTGCGCCCAGCTCTTGCCCCCGTCCGCGGTGTAGATGATGGCCCCGTCGTCTCCCACCGCCACCGCCGCCGTCTCGCTCAGGCCGCGTACGCGGCAGAGGGGGATCTTGGTCCCGCTCTTCAGCCGCTGCCAGCTCTCGCCGCCGTCGCGGCTGCGCAGCACGATGCCCGCGTAGCCCACGGCGTAGAGCAGGCTGTCGTCGACGGCGTGCACGCACATCAGGTGGTCCTTCACCGGCACCGGACGAGGGCTCCAGGTCTTGCCCTGGTCGTTGGAGCGGAGGATGGTGCCGGTGCCGGAGACGAAGACCGTCCCGCCCGGCGCGCGGCAGATCGAGAAGAGCCCCGGCAAGCCCTGCGGCGTCGACGGGAAGGTGACGCCGGTCTTCACTGCGCTCCAGCGGCCGCCGCCGTTTGCGGAGCGGAGGATCTCGGGCCCGCCGCCCACCGCGAGCACGACCTTCTCCGTGATCGGCTGCACCCAGTAGAGGACGCTACCGTGCTTCTTCACCCGCTCGAACGGGGTACCAGCGATCGACCGATAGATGGATCCCCCACGGCTGCCAACGAAGAGCACTTCGCCCTGCTCGCGCCCTGCGGACGCTCCGCGATGAAGGGCGAAGTCCCCGAGCCCTCGCACGCTGAGCAGGGCCTCGTCGGCGATCTTCCGCACCGGCAGCGAGGCGGCGACCGCCGCCAGGGTGAACATGCCGCCGCAGCCGCGGCAGAGGACCTGGTCCTCCTCGAGCCGCTCGCTGGCGGCGGCGAGGAGCTTGAGCGACGCCCCGCGACAGGCAGGGCAGCGCCGCATCGCCGAGAGGACGCGCAGCCGATCGGTGAGCTGCTCGTCGCAGAGGAGCAGGCGGTAGTCTGCCGCGCCGTGGCCCTGCAGGTAGGACTCGAGGCCCGCGAGGTCAGCGAGGTCCATGGGCAGCCGGAACGCGGCGGTCTCGCCGTCGCAGAACCAGAGCGCCTCCTCGGGGCTGGCGTAGGGCAGGCGGCGCTGCGCGGGCCAGGGCGGCTTCGTCCAGTCGTCGAGCCGCTTCTCCCCGCGCCGCTGCTCGAAGAAGGCGCCGAGCTCGACCGCGAGCTCCTCGCCGGCCGGCCCCGGAGGCAGCGTGAGCTGGAGGGCCACCGTCGGCGTGCTCGTGTCCTCGGCCTCGAGCTTCGCGCCGCGCGCGGTCAGGTACTCGCCGAGCCCCTCCTCGAGCCCGCCGCAGTAGCTGTGGTAGAGGACCATCGTCTCGCCGGAGACGCCGACGCTGGGCTCGTCGCCGGCGAGCTCGCCGTCACCCCAGTAGAGCGGGCTGGTCCAGGCGAAGCCGTGCTGGGCGCCGACCTGGCTCTGGGTCTCGCTCGGCGTGTCGTAGTCGAACTCCCCGCGGCCGTCGAGCTCCCGGGCGTGGCGCGCGAGGACCTGGCGCAGCTCCCCGGCCACCTGCGCGGCCTGGGGCGCGCTCTCGAAGCGAGCGACGAGCCGGTAGGCGCTGCTGTTGTTGCTGGAGAAGGACTGCCAGACGTGGACCTGCATCGAGCTGCCTCCGGGAGGTGGGGGACCAGTGTAGCGAAGCACCGGCCGGTCGCTCAACAGCGACGGTACCGGCTTCTTCATCTCGCGGTCCTCCATCCTCGCTGGCACTACGCTGGTCAACATCCGACGGCCGAGGCTGCGACGGCCCTGCGGAGCGCCCCGTCGCGGGGTGACCACCGCAGCTGCCAGTTGTGGGCAGGTCGGGGTCCCGAGTCCCCAGGGGTTGTCCTGCAACGTCGCGTACTGCAACGGCTTCAGGCCGGCGTGGTGGTTGCATCTCCTACCTGCATGACCCACCCCCTCCGCCGCCTGCGCCTCACCCACCTCATGCTGGTGCTCGGGGTCGCGAGCTGCGGCGTCCCGGACCTCCCCGAGGAGGGTCTCTCCCGCCAGACCATGTCCCTGCCGGCCGCGGTGGAGCAGTGGCGCAAGCTGGTGGAGAAGTACTTCAAGTACCAGCACGTCACCTGGGCGCTCAACATCATCAAGTGCGAGAGCGGCGGCGACCCCAACGCGTACAATCCCTCCGGCGCCTCCGGCCTCTTCCAGCACATGAAGCAGTACTGGGCCGCCCGCGCCACGGCCGCCGGCTTCCCCGGCGCCAGCGTCTTCGATCCCGAGGCCAACATCGCCGCCTCCGCCTACCTGCTCTACAAGTCAGGCAAGGGCCAGTGGTCGTGCACCTTCTCGCCCTACGAGGACTTCAACTACGTGCCGCAGTTCTACAAGGACGGCGTCGCGGTCGGCCCTGGCACCGGCACGGGCTCTGGCTCCGGCTCCACCTGCACGCCGTCGTGCAGCGGCAGCAAGCTGACCGGCGAGGACTGCGCGGTCACCGACTGCGCGACGAGCGGCGAGACCTGCATCGACGACGGGGCCGGCGCGCGCTGCGCGTCGACCGCCTGCCCGGCGAGCGGGCAGAAGAAGATCTGCATCTCGACGGAGCAGCTCGGCCAGTGCTCGAGCGGCGTGCTCACGCCGGGCACCGACTGCGCGGCCGCGGACGGCTTCTGCTCCACCGCGGGCAACACCGAGGCGCGCTGCGTGGCGCACGCCTGCGCGGCCGGGCCGACCGTGATCACCTTCCAGCACGACGTCTGTCTGGCGGACGGCCGCCTCGCTCGCTGCACCGCGATCGGCGCCGTCGAGGGCGCGAAGAGCTGCGCCAGCGGCGAGGTGTGTGTGACCACGACGGGCGGGGCCAGCTGCCGGAGCAGCGCGAACCCGGACACACCGGATCCGTCACCCGGGCCCTCGCCCTCGCCGGGGGGCTCGTTGCCCGAGCAGGGCGGGTCCACGCCGTCGCCGACCACGCCGTCGACGCAGGGAGGCGGCACCAGCAGCGGCGGAGACAGCGTCCTCGTCGGCGCCTGCAACCTCGGCCCCAGCTCGCCCACGGGCGCGCCGCTGCCGATCGGCCTGCTACCCCTCGCGTTCCTGCTGGGCCTGCGGCGGCTCACGCGCCGCGGCAGCTAGCCCCAATGCCGTTCAGTTAGCGAGCCAACACGCTCGCTCGGCGCCCAACCCGCGCGACTGTCGGCGGTGGTCTCCATCAGAGCCGAGGCCGACTCGGCCCACCCAGGGGGGGCCGATCCTCCCGGCCCGCCATCTTGCCCCTCGAGGGCAAGGTCAGGGGGCGGGTCTCCGGTCCCACCGCCAACCTTGCGCGAATTCGCGCAATGACAGAGGGCAGATCTGGGGTCCCCCCAACAATCTTGCGCGAATTCGCGCAAGCTTCGGGGGTGGGTCTCCGGTCCCACCGCCAACCTTGCGCTCGACGAATCGGCCCCGAGCGCGACTCGCGCCCGGCGCCTTCCCGATCAGGCCGTGGGCCGAGTGGGCCGAGGACACCGCCAGCCTCGAGTACCCGAGGGGTTAACTGATCGGCATTGACCCTAGCGGCGCAGCTCCTGCGCGAGCTCCTTCGCGTCGTAGAGCTTGTCCAGCGCCTCCATCACGTACGCCGCGTGCACGCTGACCGAGCGGTTGGCGGTGCCGTCGTAGAGGAACGCGCCGACCAGGCTCTCGATGTTGCCGTCGAAGACGACGCCGACGAGCTCGCCCTTGCGGTTGATGACCGGCGAGCCCGAGTTGCCGCCGATGATGTCACAGCTGCTGACGAAGTTGACCGGCGTGGCGAGCTCCAGGCGGCCCTTGCGCTGCCAGAACCGGCCGGGCAGCCAGAACTCACGCTTCTGCTCGAAGCCGAGCGCGCGATCGAAGAGGCCGTGGAGCGTCGTCCGGGGCGGCGCCAGGGTGCCGTTCATGGGGTAGCCCTCGATGCGGCCGAAGGTCAGGCGCAGGGTGAAGGTGGCGTCCGGGTAGACGCTGCGGCCGTGGATGGCGAAGCGCGCTCGCGCGAGCTTCTCCCGTGCCGGCACGAGGGCGCCGTCGATGACCTTCTTGCGGTGCTCCTCGTTGGCGCGGATCAGCGGCGCCGCCTTGCGCGCCAGGACCACCACCGGATCGGTGGAGGCCTCGATGGCCGCCAGCCCGCCGTCGAAGAGCTTGCGGCGGGCCGCCGCGTCGTCCATCGCCGTGCCCGTCGTGAGCCGGGTCGCCGCCTCGGTGGGGTTGCCGAGGGCGAGGATGGCCTTGACCAGCGGGTCAGCCTTGCCGAGCTTCTCCACGACCAGCGTGAACCAGGCAGCGAGCGCGGCCTGCTCCATGTCCTTGTAGATGGGCGCCTTCGAGAAGAGGTAGAACTTGAGCTCCTCGAGCTCCGAGTCGTGGAACCCCTGCATCCTCTCGCCGTCGGGCTTGCCCTGCTCCTGGGCGAGGAGGACGAGGCTCACCACGTTGCGGGTCAGGGCCGAGAAGCGCGTCCGCAGGTCCTGGTAGTAGGCCCGGCGCCAGGCCTTCTGGCGGAGCGGCACCGCCCTGCGGACGGTCTGCAGCGCCCCGCCGTACTGCTTCTTCAGCGCGGGGTCCTTGTTGATGGCGGCCTGCAGCGCCTCCTCCTGGGCGCGCTTGGCGGCGAGGACGCCGGGCTGCTTGAGCCCCTGCAGCTGGCCGCCCAGCGCCTTGAGGCCGTTGGCCAGGCCGAACAGGCGCGTCTTGGCGCGCCGCCGCTGTTCGGCGCCCAGCCTGGAGTAGGCCTCCAGGGCCGTCTGCGCGCGGCCGAAGGCGCCGAGGATCTCGGGCAGGATGAGGTCGCGCGAGAGCTCGAGGTCGGCGACGGTCATCAGCCGCTCGGTCGAGCCGGGGTGGCCCGAGATGAAGACCAGCTCGCCGCTCTGGCCGGCCTTCGGGTTCACGCGCAGGAAGTCCTTCGTGCGCAGCGGCTTGCCGCCCTCGTAGACGCGGAAGAAGGCGATGTCGAGGTCGTGCCTGGGGTAGGTGAAGTTGTCGTCGTCGCCGCCGAAGAAGGCCGCCTGCTTCTCCGGAGCCATCACCAGCCGCACGTCCTTGTGCTTGCGGTAGCGGTGCAGCCAGTACTCGCCGCCCTGGTAGAGGCTCACCACCTCGGAGTGGAGCCTGGTCCTGGTCAGGCTCTCCTTCTCGATGGCGGCGCGCTCGGCGCGGCGGGCCTTGATCGCCTGCTCCGCGGTCATGCCTGGCTTCACCACGCCGAGGACGCGCTGGGTCACGTCCTCCATCGACTGCAGCACCATCAGCGATTGATCGACGCAGGGGATCTCCTGGTCGCGCCGCGCGGCGTAGAAGCCGTCCCGGACGTAGTCCTTCTTCGCGGAGGACATCTTCTGCAGCTGGCCGACCGCGACGTGGTGGTTGGTGATGACCAGCCCGTCGGGGCTGACGAAGGAGCCGGAGCCTCCGTCCTGGAAGCGCACCGACGCGAGGCGCACGTGGGCGAGCCACTGCTCGTCGGGCGCGAAGCCGTACTTCTTCTGCAGGAGCTCCCGGGGCAGGTTGTTGAGCGGCCACATGCCCTCCTCGGCGCGGGCGAGTCGTCCGCCGAGGAGCAGCGCGAGGAGCGAGCCTGCCAGGGTGAGGGTCCTGCGGCGCGAGATGGTCATGCTGACCTCCAGTCGATCTGGAGCGGATGGTAGAGGCAGGCTCCGCACGAGTCGAGGGCAATTGCGGGTCCCCGCGGCCTGCGGCCGCTCCGGGGTGAGACCGCCGCAATTCGCCCTTCATCGCGGAGCCTCCGCCGGAGGCGAGCCGGGCGAATTGCGGGTCCTCGCGGCCTGCGGCCGCTCCGGGATGAGACCGCCGCAATTGGAGCGGCGCCCCACACGTCGGGCGGTGGTGGGCAGCTGCCGCGACCAACAATCAGCGCGACCAGCCATGCTCACCCCCGCCGCTCGATCCGCGTGCGGATCTGGTGCACGTCGGGCAGCTCCGCGCGGAGCTGCTCCTCGAGCGCGCGCACCACGCGGCGAGCCTCGGTGGGGCCGAGCCCGGGGTCGAGCTGGAGGTGGAGCTCGAGCCGGCGCACCCCGCTCTGCTCGGAGACGCGGACCGCGTGCACCGCGAGCCCCGCGCGCCGGGCCACCGCGCGCGCCGTCTCGCCCGGGTCGGGCGGCGCGGCGGCGATGGGGTCGAGGTGGACGACCACGTCGGCCCCCGGCAGCACGCCCCGCACCGCCTCCTCGACGCGAGTCGCGATCGCGTGCGAGCTCTCGAAGGAGGTCTCGCTGCTCACCCCCAGCGTGAGGTCGGCGAAGGAGTCGGGGCCGACGCGCCGCACGCGGACCTTGCGCACCTCGAGGACGCCCTCGATCTGGGCCACCGCGGCCACCTCGCGCACGAGCTCGGCCGGCACCGCGTCGAGGAGCGCGGCGACGGTGCGCCAGCCGAGGCGCAGGCTGACCGAGACGACGATCAGCGCCACGCCGAGGGCGGCCACGGCGTCGGCGCGCACCAGCCAGGGGAGGCGCAGCCGGTCCGCCAGGCCGGCCAGGGCCAGCCCGAGGATGACCACGCTCGAGGACCAGACGTCCGTCGAGAAGTGCAGGGCGTCGGCCTCGAGCGCCTGGCTCGAGTGACGGGCGGCCGCGCGCGCGAGGAGGCGCGAGCGCGAGCAGTCGACGAGGATCGAGCCGCCCATCACCACGAAGGCCCAGACGGTCACCTCCAGGTGCGCGGCCTTGCCGGTCAGGCGCTCGATCGCCTCCAGGATGATCCAGACGCAGGTGCCGAGGAG
>JAKLHH010000393.1 GCA_022710245.1 Myxococcota bacterium | reverse complement strand
GAGAGCACCATCGAGTTCCGCAGCGGCATCCTCGGCTTCCCCGGCAAGCGCCGCTTCTGCGTGGTGGAGGTCAAGCCGGGGTCGCGCTTCCAGCTGCTGCAGTCCACCGACGAGGGCGACCTCGCCTTCGTGGTGATCGATCCGCTCCAGCTCGAGCCGACCTTTCCGCTCGACGCGGCGCGGGAGATCGCGGCCCGGCAGGGCCTCGAGGCCGACGAGCCGTCCGCGGTCGCCGCCATCGTCACCGTGCCCCCGCCGCCCGCCCGGCCGACGGTGAACCTGCTCGCCCCGCTGGTGATGGGGAGACGCTCCCGGCTCGGCGTCCAGGTCGTGCTGCACGAGTTCCCCTACGAGGTCAGGCGTGAGCTGTGAGCTCGCAGAGGTCGCGCCCTGCGCGGCCAGCGAGCACGCAGAGGTCGCGCCCTGCGCGGCGAGCGAGCCGATCCTCGAGGAGAACCTCGGCCGGCTGCTCCCCGCCAGCGCCCGCGCCCGCGTCCGCGCCACGACGCTGAGGCGGCTCACCGTCGGCGGCACCCCCGAGCACCCGGCCGATCTGCGCCTCTCCGGGCACTCGCTCTGCAGCCGCGGTGATCCACGCCGCGAGGCCGAGGCCTGGGCCGCCCGCCTCGAGGTGGAGGGCGCCGAGCTGGTGGTCGTGGTCGGGCTCGGCCTCGGCTACCACCTGGAGGCGCTGCGCCGCCGGACCAGGGCGCCGATCGTGGTCCTCGAGCCCTGCCTCGAGGTGGTGCGGGTCGCGCTCTCGCGGCGCCCGCTCGCCGTCGACGGGGTGCGGATCTTCGAGTCCGCGGTCGCGCTCCGCGAGCACCTGATCTCCGGGCTCGCGCTCAGGCGGCTGGTCACCATCGGCGTCTGGCCCGCCTACCGGCGGCTCTTCCCGGAGGTCGTGCACGCGGCCCGGCAGGCCGTCGCCGAGGCGGCTCGCCTGGCGGCGGTCACGGGCAACACGCTCGAGCGGCGCGCCCGGGTCTGGGCCCGCCACCTGCTCGCGAACCTCCCCGCCTGCGCCGGCCGCCTGCCGGTCTCGTCGCTGGCGGGCTGGCTGCGCGGCGTCCCGGTCATCGTGGTCGCGGCGGGGCCCTCGCTCGATCGCAACATCGCGACGCTGCGCTCGGCCGCCGGCCGCGCGGTGGTGATCGCCGTGAACACCTCGCTGCGCGCGCTCGACCGCGCCGGCGTCCGCGCCGATCTGGTGGTCGCGCTGGAGGCGATCGACGTCTCCAGCCAGCTCGCCGGGCTGACGCTGAACGCCGGCTGCCCCCGCGCGCTCGATCTGCTGGCGCACCCGGCGCTCTTCCAGGGGGCCGAGGGTCCGGTGTTGCCGTTCGCCAGCCAGGTGCCGTTCTTCACCCACCTCGCCGAGGCCGCGGGGCTCGGTCCCGCGCTCCCCATCGGCGGCTCGGCGGCGAACGCCGCCTTCGCGCTGGCGCAGCACCTCGGCGCCGATCCGCTGATCCTCGTCGGCCAGGACCTGGCCTACGCGGAGGACCGGGTCTACGCGAGCGGCACGGTCTTCGGTGACCTGCGCGTGCAGCTGGCGAACGGGGTCGCCTCCCTCGATCACCTGGAGGCGAAGCGCGCGCTCGCGGCGACCGCGCCCGAGCTCGACACCACCATGGAGCGCCGGGCGGCCGAGCCCGCGTTGGGCTGGGGCGGCGGCGTGGTCTGGACCAACCTCGAGCTGACCTACTTCCGGCGCAGCTTCGAGGAGCAGGCGAGCCTGGCGCCGGGGCGGACGCTGATCAACGCCACCGAGGGAGGCGCCCGCATCCGCGGCTTCGCCGAGCGGCCGCTCGCGGAGGTGCTCGCGGGGCTGCCCCTGCGCCCGCTCCCGGTGCTCCCCGAGGGGCCGCTCCTGCCCGGGGCGCCCATCCAGCGCGTGCTCGCCCACCAGCTCGAGCGCGCCCGCGCGGCTCGCGAGCTGGCGGGGGAGTCGCTGGCGCAGGGTGCGTCGTCGCTGGAGGGGCTGCGCGCGGGGCTGGCCGACGCCCACCTCGCCCAGGCGCTGGCCTGGCCCGGGATCCAGGCGGTCCGCCGCGACCCGAGAGGCGAGCTCTCGCAGCTCTGCGCCGAGCTCGCCGCGGGCGCGGCCGAGGCCGCCGAGCTCCTCGAGGCGGCGCTCGCCTCCTTCCCGCACACCCGCTGACCCTCCCGGCCGCAGGCCGGGGCCCCGAAAAAAAACCGCTCAAGTCTGGCCGGGGCCCGCCGTTGTCAGGTCGAGTGAGGAAGAGCGGCCGCGGCGTGCCGGACGCTCCGACGAGCTCGAACAAGGGCAAGGTTGCCCGCTGGCCTTCGGGCCAGATCTTCCAAGGAGGAAGACCAATGCCTATCAGTTCATTGTCCCTCGGAACGAACGTGTCCTCTCTCAATGCGCAGCGAAACCTGCAGCGCACGGAGAAGGGCCTCAACACCTCGATGCAGCGGCTCTCCTCGGGCCTCCGCATCAACACCGCCGCGGATGACGCCGCCGGGCTGGCCATCTCGGAGAAGCTGCGTGCCTCGGTGCGCGGCCTCGCCCAGGCCCAGCGCAATGCCAACGACGGCATCTCCATGCTGCAGACGGCGGAAGGTGCGCTCAACGAGGCCAGCGACATGCTCATCCGCATGCGCGAGCTCGGGGTCCAGTCGGCCAACGGCACGCTCGGCACCACCGAGCGCGCGGCCCTCAACAACGAGTTCGCGCAGCTGCGGACCGAGATCAACCGCATCGCGTCCGTGACCGACTTCGCCGGCATCAAGCTCCTCGACGGCACCCAGTCCGCTGGCGTGACGTTCCAGGTGGGTACCGGCGCGACCAGCAACGACCGCATCAGCGTCTCGATCGCCAGGGCCTCGGCCTCGGCGCTCAACTCCAGCCTGACCACCGACACCGTCAGCACCGCCGCGGGAGCCCTCACGGCGCTGGGTCACATCGACAGCGCCATCAACACGCTGAACCAGAGGCGTGGTGAGTACGGAGCCAAGCAGAACCGGCTCTACACCACGATCAACAACCTCGCCGCCGCCTACGAGAACCTCTCGGCCGCCAACTCGCGTATCCGCGACGCCGACGTCGCGTCGGAGTCGGCGAGCTTCACCCGGTCGCAGATCCTGATGCAGGCCGGCGTCTCCGTCCTCTCGCAGGCGAACCAGCTCCCGCAGGTCGCGCTCAACCTCATCCGCTAGCACCCTGGCCTGCCGGCCGGGCGCCTAGCACGCCTCGCCGGCCGGCAGGCTCCCCCCTTTCACTCACGTCGCGTCAGTGCTGCAGCAGCTGCAGGCTGGTGAAGGGTATGGTCGCGGTGGTCAGCGGGCCCCCGCCCACCAAGCCAACGCGCGAGCTGCTGATCCGGGCGGCGAAGACCTCCCCGGCGCCCTAAATCACCGGTCACGATTCTCGAACAGTCACCCACGAATCGTGACCGGTGATCTAGTAGCCTTTCCAACGGGGAGCGGGCGCGACCCGTCCTCAAACGAACCTAGATGAGCGAGCGGAATCGCGCTCGTTCATCTCGAGGAGCTCCGGCGGTGAGTGTGGTCTCGCCAGCGCCCCTCACTTCTTGATCAGCACCCAGCGCATCCCGTTCATGTCCGGCGCGCTCACATGGATCTTTCCATCGATGAGCGCCAGGCGGCTGGGGAAGCGACTCCCGGAGAGGTTGGAGAGGGTGATCCGATCGCCCTCGAGCACCCAGCTGCCGTCGGCCCGCTGGCCGCCCCAGCGTGGCACCTTCCCTCGCATGTGGAAGGCCCCGCTCTCGCTGAACTCCATCTCCATGTGGACGCGTTCGAACATCGCGCGGAGCTGCGGCTCCCACTGCTCCGGCGAGCCGCCTCGCTGAGCCGCCACGGCCTTCGCCGCGTCGCGGGCGGAGCTCAGCAGCGCGTCCCGGTCGAGGGTCCACTTCCCCACCACCGTGGCCTGACACTCGCACACGGCCTGCTGTGCGCTCTTGTAGAGCTGGCGTCCGATCCAGCCGGTCGGCGCCGCCGTGTACTTCACCAGCCAGTACCGGATGTGCATGATGTGCTCGCCAAGCTTGCCGTCGTCGGGGAGGCTGGCGATGCAGGCGTCGGCGAGCTGGACCAGGCTGTCGGTGAACGCCGTGTCGCAGGCCTCCTTGGCCTTGCCGCAGACCACGTAGCACTCATCGTGGGCGTCACACGCCGACTTGATGTCGCAGAGCCCCGAGGGGTTGTCCTTGGAGACGAACTTCTTGTACGCCCGCATCGTCGTGGCCCAGTGCGCAGCGGCCGCCACGTCGGGGACAGAGCAACCGTTCGGAGTGATCCGCGCGTCACCCTTCCTGATGCTGGGGACGCGCGTCCAGATGAGGGGCGGCTCGCACTTCGGCGTCCAGTAGCCGGTGGCCGCAGCCCGGCTCGGCGCCCAGCTCTTGGCCCACTCGGTCCAGGTCTGCTTCCGCCTCGAGGGGGCCACCACCGCGCCGCTGTAGGCGCTGAGGTGCGCCGTGGCGATGGTGACGGCGCTGGCGGCGCGATCCAGCCGCCCGAAGACGAACTGAGCGCCGCTCCGCGTGAGGTAGAGCGCTCCGACGGCGTCGTCGGTGGCCGCCGCGAGCTGCTGCGATGAGAGCGGCAGCGTGACGAAGAGGCGGCCGAGGCGATCGCGCTGACCACCGCCCGCCTCGATGCTGACGATGGGCTGACCGAGGACATACGCGCCGCTCCGCTTCGCTTCGGTATAGGCGTCTCGCGCCATCCTCTCCGCCCGCTCCACCGGCACGGCTGCGACGCGCACGCCGCGGAGCAGCCTCCGCAGGGACGGTGCGCCGCGCAGGACCACCGCTCCCTCGCGGTGGAGCAGGGTCGCTCCCTGCAGCTCCTCCTCGCGGGGAGGCGCTCCCGGCGAGACCAGCAGGTCGACGTCCTCGAGCCACCGTCGCTCGTCCGCGGAGGCCGGCGACCGTGCCGCCTGCCCTGTCCCCGAGCCCGAGCCCGAGCCCGACGACTCGGCCTCGGGCCTCTGGAAGAGCAGGACCGCCACCGTGATGCCGGCGCCCGTCAGCCCGAGGACAGAGAGCAGGGCGAGCAGCCAGCCTTTGCCCTTGCCCCCTGGCCTCGCGGCCGGCGCGCGCCTCGCCACCGGCGCGACCGGCGCGGGCCTCGCCACCGGCGCAGGCGCGACTGGCCCGGGCGGCGCGACCGGCGAGGGCCCCGCGACCGGCGCGGGCGCGACCGGCGCGGGCCCCGGCACGAGGGCGACGGCCACCTGCGGGCCACCGTGGCCAAAGGTGATGGTCTGCCCCGGCGCGAGGAGGTGCGAGCTGATGCGCTGACCCGCCACGTAGGTCCCGTTCGCGCTTCCCAGATCGGTCAGGCGGAGGCCCCCCGCCTCGATCCGCAGCTCAGCGTGGTGGGTGGAGACGGCGAGGTCCTGCCGCGGATCGAAGGCGACGTGGTTATCGGGCCCGCGCCCGAGGCGGACCGTCCGGTCGTCCGCCAGCGTGAGCGACATGGTCTGCCCGCTCCGGGCTCCGGACAAGAAGCGAACCTCGAGCCTTCGCATGCCGACACTCCGCTGACTTCAGTCCCGACCATCCTATCAGCACCGCGAGCAGGCGGGACGATGGTTGGCGCGTGCGTGCAGGGCCCCGGTGGTCAGCGTGCCGGCGCGCCGCGCTCGCTCGCGAAGCGGAAGCGCCCGGCGTTGCTCGCCGCGCCCACGGCCTGCCCGCGCAGGACGAGGTCGCCTGGTTGCGCGAGGACGCGCCCCAGGCCCTCGTAGCGCGAGCGCAGGCCGCCGCCGTGGTCGATGACCAGCGCGCCGCCTCCGGCCGCGACCACCTGGCCCGCGCCGGCCGCGAGGACCTCCTCGCCGGGCCGCGTGACGACGAGGCCGCCCTCGTCGAGGCGCGAGGGGCCCGCGACCGGCGAGGCGAGCGGGCCGTCGGCGTCGCGCAGGCGCACCGGCTCGGGCCGGTTGGGCGCCTCGAAGGCGACGCCGCCGAGCTCGGACCCGGGGCTGGTCGCGGCGAGCGCCGCGCCCGCCGCCGCCGGGGTCGTGTTGCCCATCGCGGCCACGCGCCGGAGCGCGGCCGCCGCGCTGGCCGGGGTGCGCGCGAGGGCCGCGCCGCCGAGCTGCTCGAGGAGCACCTTGCGCAGGCCGAGCCCCTCGCCGCGCGAGGCCTCGTCGGCGATGGCGTCGTCGAACATCTGCAGGTAGGTGCTGCTCGCGTTGCTCGGCCCGTCGCCGCCGAGAGAGGACGCGGGCACCGTCTCGCGCATCGACTTCAAGAGCTGCCTCATGAAGACGCCCTCGAGCTGGGAGGCGACCCGCTCCAGCTCGGCCTTCTTGACCTCCTGCGCGGTCGGCGGCGGCCGGTGGAGGAGCCCTGTGACGGCGAGGCTCATTGCACGACCACCTTGGCCGGGAGCGCCCCGGCCGACTCGAGCGCCTGCAGGATGGCGATCAGATCACGCGGCGTGGCGCCGAGGGCGTTGAGCGCCTTGACCACGTCGGCCAGGCTCGCGGTCGCCGGCATCAGCTTCAGCTCTCCCTGGCCCTCGGTGGCCGTCGCCGTCGTCTCGGGGGTCACGGCGGTGGTGCCGGTGCCGAGGGGCGCGCGCGGCTGCGAGACCCGGAAGCGCTCGTTCACCTCGAGGGTGAGGGCGCCGTGGGTGATGGCGACCGGGCTCAGGCGCACGTTCTGCCCGACGACCACGGTGCCGGTGCGCTCGTTGACCAGCACCTGCGCCACGCTGTCCGGCTCCACGTCGATCAGCTCCACCTTGGCGGCGAGCTCGACCTCCTTGCCTGCGTAGCCCTTCGGCACCTTGATCACGATGGTGGCCGGGTCCGGCGAGCGCGCCGCGCCCTTGCCGAGGACGCCGTTGACGGCCGCGACCAGGCGCGAGGCGGTGGTGAAGTCCGGGCGCTGCAGCGCGACGACCATCTGGTCCTTGATCACGAAGCGGCTCGGCACCTCCTTCTCCACCATCGCCCCGCCGGGGATGCGCCCGACAGTGGTGTGGTTCTTGGTGGTCTGCGAGCCGGTGCG
>JAKLHH010000392.1 GCA_022710245.1 Myxococcota bacterium | reverse complement strand
CCCATCTCCGAGAGGCAGAAGCCGAGGAGGTAGTAGGCGCCGTCGACCAGGCGGTACCTGGGGAACTCGCGGATCAGCTTGCGGTGGAGCTCGATGGTGTTCGTGTAGTCCTGCTTGGGCGGCACCGGCGCCGCGGCGAGCTGCCCCTTGTCGAACTGGTCGCGCTCCTTCTCGAAGCGCTCGGTGGCGAGCAGGTACTCGTCGTTCGACTTCTCGAAGTAGAGCTCGGCCAGGCGGAAGATGACGTCCGGCGTCCAGCGCTTGTCGTTCGGGTAGCGGCGGAGGAAGTCCTCGAAGAGGGTGATGGCGGCGACGCGGCGCACGCGCTCCTCGGCCTCCTCGACGCGGATCTTGCCGCCGTACTTGTCGAGCATCTCCTTGCGCCGCTTCTCGTAGGAGCGACGCACGATGCCGTTGACCGTGCCGCGGTAGCCGTCGGCGGCCGCCTTGAAGCGCTCGACCTCCTTCACCGACTCCGAGATCTCCTTCAGCTCCTCGGCGGTGGGCGCGCGGAAGTTGACGTTGGCGCCCTTCGCGGGAGCCGCCGCCGGCTTCGCGACGGGCTTGCCGGGCGCGGCCGCGGCCTTGCCGGCAGGCGCCGGCGTGGGCGCGGGCGTCGCGGGCGCGGCGAGGGCCACCCCGGCTCCGAGGACGATGATCGTTGCGGCTGCGAAGCACTTGCTCATGCTTGGCCTCAGTCCTTCGTCGCGGCCGCCTTGCGCACGACTTCCCGACCTCGCGCGGCGCCGCTCCATTTCGAAGACCTACCCCGTGTCACGCTGCGACCCCCGAGCCCGGCGGGCGGCAGGCCGTGGGCGAGCGCATCGCCTCCGGCCCGCGTCCGCTCGAGGCTCAGTCCTCCTTCAGCACCTCGCGGAACTCGTCGTCGAGCACCTTGAGGTCCATCTTCTGCTGGCGGACCAGCCGCGACACTTCCTTGCTCTTCGAGTCCTTCAGCGCCCAGGCGACGTCGATGATGCCCACGTCGGCGCGGACGATGATCTCGTAGAACCGCTTGGCGACGCCCTGGAAGCCCTCGTGCGTGATCGCGCCGGCGACCTGGTCGGTCTGCCCGCTGTACTCGGTGGACTCGGTCGTGTACTTGGCGACCGCCTCCTTCTCCTCCTTCAGCGCGACGCGGATGCTACGGAGCTTGTCCTCGACGCCAGTGTCGAGCTTCTTGTCGAAGGCCTCGAGGGTCCCGTCGACCGAGGTGCAGCGCCCGAGCAGCGCGGAGAGCGCGTCGAAGTCGCTGCCCTTGTCGCCGCCGATGCGGCTGCGCAGCGACGCGAGGAGCTGGTGCTCCGCCGCGAGCGCCTGCCGGTAGCTGGTCTTGGCGCCGCGCTCGGCGAGCTCGTCGGTGCCGCCCACGCCCACCGCGGTGCGCGCGTCGGCGAGGAGCTGGCGGAGCTCGTCGACCTCGCTCTGCAGCCCGGTCACCATGGCGCGCACGCTGTCGATCTCGCGGCGGAAGGTCTCGCGGACCTCCTTCTTGCTGCGGGCCGCCTGGGTGTCGTTGTAGAACTTCTCCGAGGCGACCAGCTGGGCGCGCAGGCTGTCGACGAGGATGCTCATCTTGGTGAGCTCCTTCTCCAGCGTGCTGATGTGCTCGAGCTTGCCCTTCTCGCGCTCGACGTAGCCGCTCGCGGTGGTCGGCAGGTCCTTCACCTTCTGCTCGAGCCCGGCGCGCTTGGCGGCGAGCTGCGCGAGCTGGTCGCGCTCGGCGCCGGTGGCGACGCCGGAGACCAGCGCGAGCTCCTCCTCGAGGATGTTCTTGCGCGCGAGGAGCAGGCGGTTCTCCACCTCCAGCGAGCTCGTCTTGGCGGCGGCGAACTCCGGGAAGATCTTGATCTTGGCGGGCGAGTTGACGGCGCGCTCGAGGCGCGAGATCAGCTCCTTCGCCTCCTTGATGCTGGTCTGGATCTCGCGCACGTCGCGCACCAGCTCGAGGGCGCGCTTGACCTGCGCCTCTTCCTTGACCCAGCTGACGGCGAGCTCGGGCACCTGCACGGTGACCGCCAGCTGCCCGAGGTTGCGGGCGAGGAGGAGGTCGAAGAACGTGCTCGCGTCCTTGTGCTCGGCGAGGACCTGCTTCATGCGCGACTGGATGGGGACGAACTTCTCCCGCGTCTTGGTGAAGAGATCGGTCGCGCGGCCCCAGTCCTGAAGCCGGATGAGGAGGTTTCCTTGCAGCACCTTCACCTGCGGGATGAAGGCGCTCTCCGGGTGCGCGAGGACCAGCAGATCGAGCGCGCGGAGCGCCTTGCGGTACTCGCCGGCCTTGATGTAGGCCCAGCAGATCTCGTAGAGCGAGGTGTCAAACTCCGGCGAGCGGCGCGAGAGCTTCTGGTACATGTCGATCGCCGGGTTGACCTGCCCCTTCTCGTAGAGGAGCCGGCCCATCGCCAGGTAGGCGAGGTCGCGGACGTGCTTCTCGCCGTCGGTCTTCGGCTGCACGCGGAGGAGCGCCTTGAAGACCTCCATCGCCTCGGCCTGCTTGCCCTGCGCGACCAGCGACGCGCCGATGAAGTACTGCGCGTGCAGGTAGTACTTGGTCCCCTCGGGGATGGTGCGGAAGGAGGCGAGCCCGGCGTCGAGCTGGTTCTTGAAGTAGTAGTACTTGCCGCGGACGTAGGGCACCGACGGCTGCAGCATGTGCTGCGGGATGTTGGCGAGCGCGTTCAGGTACTCGCTGACGTCGCTGGAGTCACCGGTGCGCAGGCTCAGCTCGACCAGGCGCTGCAGCGACTCCTGGTAGTACTTGCCCTTGACCTGGTTGACGATCACCTGGAAGTAGCGGCGCGCCGAGAGGTAGTCGCGCTTGTTGTAGAGCGAGTCGGCCAGGTAGAAGACCGCCTCCGGGTAGCCGCGCGTGTTCTGGTACTTGCTGACGTAGTCGAAGAGCAGGATCGCCGCGCGCGTGTAGTCGCGCAGCGTGTAGAGGACCTGCGCGTCGACCAGGCGGTGCTCGGCGATCTGCTCGTTGCCCGCGACCTGGGTGCGGTAGCGGACGCCGAGGTTCTTCGCCTGCGACTCGAGGTCGCTCACCTCGCTGCGGAGCGCGTTCAGGTCCCGGGCCTCGGCCCCCGGCGCGACGAGCAGCAGCCCGAGCAGGGCTCCCGCCGCCGCGGAGAGGGCGCGCCCGTCGTGGCGCCGGTGCAAACTCATTTGCCGCCTCCGCCGGAGGCGAAGAGGTTGACGTCGAACTTGATCGCCGGGCGGTCCTTCAGCTCGGTGGTGATGTTGCCCTTCTCGTAGGCGCGCACCGTGATGCCGGTCTGGCGGCCCTCGCCGGCGGTGAAGGTGTGGCTCGAGCGGACGGTGAACTTGTAGCCCTTCAGGTAGGAGAAGATCCCGTAGCCGTGGCCGCGGAAGACCATCTGCACCGAGACGGTGTGGTTGCCCGGCACGATGCTGCCGTTGAAGATCTCGAACTCGCGCTTCTCGTCGAGCGCGCCCGAGTCGTCGCCCTTGGAGTAGATCTGGGCGCCGTCGACGGCGTAGACGAGGCGGATCAGCCGGAACGAGCTGCCCATCTCGTTCTTGTGCGTGATCACCGACCGCGAGCCGGCGATCACGCCATGGAGCACCGTCTCCTTGAGCAGGTTGAGGCGCGCCTTGGAGCGGAAGATCCGCTCCTTCAGCTCGTTCACCCGCTGCTCGAGCCCCTTGAGCTGCACCTGGTAGGCGCCGGGGCTGGTGTTCTCGGAGGCTTCACTGGAGCCCTCGTCGCCGCCACCGCCCTTGTCGGCCGCGGGCGCGGGATCAGCCTTCGCGTCCTTGGTTGGTTTCTTGGCGTCGGCCTTCGCGTCCTGGGCAAAGCTGGTGCTGGCCAACAGAAGGCCGCAGATGCAAACCGCGCTGGCAAGCGATCTCCTCAACATGGACTGTCACCTTCGCCTGAGAGGTTGAAAGGGTACGGGGCCGAGGTCGCCGAGTCTCCCTCGGCGCACCACGCACGGAGCCCACCCGATGGCGGCCGGAGACCGGTCGCCGGGGGAGGGCACCCCTGGTTTCTCCAGTGATAAGGGCAAACTGCCCCCTGTCTTGGAACTGCCAACGTATACCAGAGGAACCCCCCGCTGTCAATCAAGCGCCGGGGCAACTTGTCGTGCAATCTCGAGCATTTGCCTGATCCTGCCCGTCGGGGCGGGGCCGGGACCGGGCGGGGCACGTGCCCCGAGCGGCGCCGCGCAGGTCGGGGCGTCGCGCAGAGCAACCGCGACCAGCACACGGGAGGAGCTGCTGGTACGGCCTCGGCTACGCGGCCCTCACACGGGGCTCGCGCTCCCGGCGGCGGTACGCTCGCGGTGGACGATGGTCCAGAGCGCCTCGAGGAGCGGCGTCAGCCCGTGCCCGGTGGCGGCGCTGAGCGGGAGCAGCGTCAGCCCCTCGGCGGCGAAGCGCTGGGTGAGCTCCTGCACGCGCTCGGGGGGCAGCAGGTCGCACTTGTTCAGCGCGACCTGCGCCGGCTTGTGGGCGAGCGCCTCGTCGTGGCCGCGCAGCTCGGCCTCGAGCAGGCGGAGATCGCCCAGGGGGGAGCCCGGCTCCTCGAAGAGCGCGTGACGATCGTCGACGAGGTAGAGCAGGACGCGGGTGCGCTCGATGTGGCGCAGGAAGCGGGTGCCCATCCCGGCGCCCTCGTGCGCTCCCTCGATCAGGCCGGGGATGTCGGCGACGACGAGCGAGCGCTCCTCGCCGAGGCGCACGACGCCGAGGCAGGGCGTCAGCGTGGTGAAGGGGTAGTCGGCGATCTTCGGGCGCGCCGAGGAGACGCGCGAGATGAGCGTCGACTTGCCGGCGTTCGGCAGCCCGACGAGGCCCACGTCCGCGATCAGCTTCAGCTCCAGGCGGAGCCGGCGCTCCTCGCCCGGCTCGCCCGGGTCGGCGCGGCGCGGGGCGCGGTTCGTCGAGCTGACGAAGTGGAGGTTGCCGCGGCCGCCGCGGCCGCCCTTGGCGGCGATGAAGCGCTGCTCGGGCTCGAGGAGGTCGGCCAGCGGCTCGCCGCTCGTCTCGTCGAGGACCAGGGTGCCGCAGGGGACGCGGATAACCAGATCCTCGGCGCCGCGGCCGTAGCGGTCGTGGCCCTGGCCGTGCTCGCCGCGCGCGGCGCGGTACTCTCGCTGGTAGCGTTGATCCAGCAGCGTCGAGAGCCCTGGATCCGCCACCAGGATCACGTCGCCGCCCTTGCCACCATCGCCGCCGGCCGGCCCGCCGCGGGGGACGTGCGACTCGCGCCGGAAGGCGACGCAGCCGTTGCCCCCGTCACCGGCGGTCACGGAGATGGTCACCTCGTCGACGAAGTGCATGACGGAACGATCCTGGATCTGGAGCGGGGCTCGTCAGACGCGGGCCCGGATCCGGCGAGGACGATCGCGGAGGATCAGGAGGCCGAGGCCTCTTCCGGCAGCGGCTCGATCCGCACGCGGCGGCGGTCCTTGCCGAACATCTCGTACTGGACGGTGCCGTCGACCAGCGCGAAGAGCGTGTAGTCGCGGCCCATGCCGACGTTGCGCCCCGGGTGGATCCGGGTTCCGCACTGGCGGACCAGGATGTTGCCGGCGAGCACCTGCTGGCCGCCGAAGCGCTTCACGCCGCGGCGCTGGGATTGAGAGTCGCGGCCGTTGCGCGAGCTCCCCTGTCCTTTTTTATGTGCCATGACGGTCCTCCTTACGCCGTGGCCGCCGCGCCCGGCTTCACGATGTCAGTGATGCGCAGGGCGGTGAACATCTGGCGGTGGCCCGTCTTGCGGCGGTACCGCTTCCGGCGCCTGTACTTGAAGATGACGACCTTGGGCGCGCGGTCCTGGTCGACGATCTCGGCCTTCACTCGCGCGCCCTCGACGAGCGGACGCCCGACGGTGACGAGCTCGCCGTCGGCGAGGAGCAGGATCTCCTGCAGCTCCACGGAGTCGCCCTTGTTGCCTTCGAGCTTCTCCACCTTGATGGTCTCACCGGCGGCGACCCGGTATTGCTTCCCGCCGGTCTTCAGCACTGCATACATTCAGCTAGCCCTGTGTACCTGCGACGTTAAACGCCAAAATCAGCGGACGGAGCATACCGATCTTCTGCAGCCTGTCAAGATGCTAAGCGCCCCGAGAGGCAGCAACTCTACCCGGGAGCGCCCGCTGCTCCCAGGATCCGCGAGCACCTGCTGTCTACCCTGTGAGCCAGCACACCGCAACCCCTAACTGTACCGGGGTTGAATATCCGGGGACGTCACGACACCCTATATATCTTCCACGCAGCGGAGCAGCCGATGAAACGCGCACTGGTCCTCGCCTTGACCCTGGGAATCTCCACGCCCGCAGGTGCGGACGAGATCGAGAGCGCTGCGGACCACCATGTCGCCGCGCAGGGGAGCTACCGGGGCGGCCTGCGCGGGTCATGGGAGTACAAGCTGGGGAGCGGTCGCTCGGCGGTGAACATCACCGGGGTCGCCGCGCACGGCCTCCTCGGCGCCTTCCGGCTGACCGGCCTGCAGGAGCACCGGGACGCGGCGCTGCGCGCGGCGCGCTCGCTGATCCGCGCCCACGACGCGGGCTGGAGCAAGCACCGCCCCTTCACGCAGGACATCGAGTTCCTCGTCGACGCGGGCTTCCTGATCGACGCCGCGCGCTGGTTCAACGTGACGCGCGGCAACTACACCGCCGAGGGCTACGCCAACTACGTCCTCGACGGGCGCAAGGCGAGCGGGGCGTCGATCGCCGGCTGGGATCTCGCCTCGGGGATCCGCGCCGCCATTGCGGTCGGGCAGCTCGAGTACGCGCGGGGTCTCCTCGCCACGCTGATCGGGCGACGGAGCGAGTGGGATCGCGCGGATCGCGCAGGGGCGCAGCGGCTCGCGCGCGGCTCGCTCCTCTGGACGCTCGGCGTCGCCCGTGATCGCCTGGGCCTGACCCCCGAGCAGCGCCGGCTGGCGGAGGGCCTGGTGCGTGACACCCTCGCCGCCCAGCGCAGCGACGGCGCCTGGCAGGAGCGCGCCGGCGGCAAGCTCTGCACGCAGACGACGGCCTACGCGGTGCTC
>JAKLHH010000391.1 GCA_022710245.1 Myxococcota bacterium | reverse complement strand
GCTCGCTCCGGTCGGACGATGACGCCCCTGGCGATGGGTAGCCTCCGGGCTGGTTTTCTTGAGGGGCGTCCTTCCCCGGCGCTCAGGGCAGAGGAGAGAGGGCGGTGAGCTAGCCCCACAACTGTGGGGTTAGAGTCGCCGGACCCGCTTCGCGATCAGCCCGCGGACCTTCTCGTAGCTCGGCGGCGGCCCGCTGCCGACCTGCTTACCGTCGACGAAGAGCGCGTCCGAGAAGCCCCAGCGCGCCACCGCGCCAGGCTCCGAGGTGTCGACCTCGCGGTAGGCCACCCGCTCGCCGAGCTCGAGCGCGGCCCGGCGCGCGCGCGCCGCGATCAGGTTCCCCACGGTGCACCACCCGTTGACGAACGCGGTCACGTTGACCTTGCCCGGCACCGGCTCGGGGAGCTCGCGGCCTTTTGGGTGCCACCGCGGCGGACGCGCGTCGTCGGTGAACGGCTTCCAGAGCAGCACCGCCAGCCCCTGGCGGTCGGCCTTGCGGTAGCCGTGCCGCTTGAACCAGGAGGCCTTCATCCAGAACGGGAGCCAGACGCCCCAGGCGGCCATGCCGCTCGCCCCGCGCGCCCGCGCGTCAGCCTCGGCCGCCTCGAGGAGCGCGCTGCCCATCCCGTGGCCCTGGCGGTTGCCGCGGCCCTGCTTGTGGCCGTGCACCCAGATGCACGGGATGAACTGGAGGCCGCTGCCCGCCGCCACCGAGTGCTCGATCGGCAGGTGCTGCACCATCCCGCAGACCGTGCCCTCGTCGTCGAGCGCGAGCTGCGCCCGCAGGCCGCGCTCGAGGAAGCGCGCGATCCACTCGGCGCGCCGCGTGCCTGCCTCGCGCACGTCGTCCGACCAGTCCTCGAGGCACACCGCGAAGAGCGCGCGGTGCTCGTCGGCGAGCTCGATGATCTTCATGGGTGAGCGTCCACGCCCGGCGTCGAGTCGCTGCAGGCGGCTGCCATCACCGTGAAGACCAACCACTGTCCAGTGCGCAGGCATGCTCTCATGGCACCAGGCTAACCTGCGCGGCGAGCGAGCGACAACCGCCGGCTCGACCGCGACCCGTCTCCGGAAACGCGCCGCTCCCGCCGCGAGTGGCCTGTGCACGGGCCCCCCTGGTTCCCCTCGAGCGCTCCGGCGCGCCGGCACCCCCGTCGTGCGGTGTCGACCTCACCGTCGGGTGGCGCCGTCGCCGCCCTCGCGTGGCGCCGTCACCAGCATCGCGTCGCGCCCTCAGCAGCCTCGCGTGGCGCCGGCACGCAAGCTGCAATGGCGATCCACGGGAGGAGAGCCCATGAGCCGCCAGCGAGCCTCGCTTCGCCTCGTCACCTGCCTCAGCCTCAGCCTCGGCCTCTGCCTCGGCGCGCTCACGCTCGCCGTCCCGCTCCGCAGCGCCCTCGCCGCGCCGCCCAAGGCCGCGCCCGCGCCCACACCCGCGCCCGCGCCCGCCGCGCCCCGCCAGCTCTCCGAGGCCGACCGCGCCTTCCTCGCCGCGTTCACGCCGCGCCGCGAGCAGGTCCCGATCCCGCGGCAGGGCCGCGTCTACTACAAGCGCGTCAGCGAGCTCTTCAGCCCCGGCGACCTGCTCCGCCCCTACTGGTGCCGCCACCTGGTCGACGTGGGCCGCGGCGAGGACGAGCTCCTCGTGCACGAGGCCTGGAAGCTCCACGGGCAGCCGGCCGGCCTCCCGAGCCGCCTCGACTGCGTCTTCGCGTCCCTCGGCAAGAAGGACTGGGACGCCCAGCTGCAGCACCCCTTCATCTACAAGGTGCGCCCCCTCGAGGGGGCCTGCGTGACCGTGCGCGACGCCACGCACCTCGACCGCGTCTGGAAGGCGCTGCAGGCCCGCAACACCGCGCGCACCGACGCGGAGCGCAGCCGCCTCACCGAGCAGGCCCGCGCCGCGGCGCGCGACTACTGGACCAAGCCCGCGGACGCGCCCGGCGCCCTCCCCGAGGTGCTGCTCGGCGGCGGCGCCGTCTGCATCGGCACCTTGAACGACCCCGACTGACCCACGGAGACCGTCGCCGGCGCAGGTGCGTCCGGCGAAGGCGAGCCATAGGCCGGCGTGCCGTCGCGCGTCTTGTAGAGGCCCGGGTGGAGGGCGGTCGCGTCGACGGCAGGGTAGAGCCCGCGCCTCGCCGGGTGGAGGAGGTCGACGAGGAAGCGGCGACCGCCGCTGCCGCTGTAGGTGATCTCGTTCCAGGCGTGGAGCCCGGCGCGGTCCGGGAGCGCGAGGCCGCCGCTCACCAGCGCGACCTGCAGCCCCGCCTCGTCGGCGAGCACCTTGAAGAGGAGCGCCAGGTGGCGACAGATCCCCGCGTGCGTGGCGACCACGTCGCCGAGGAGGATCTCGCGGTTGTTGAAGCGCGTGGTCCAGCGGCGGAGCGAGTCCGCGGTCTCGTCGTGCGTGCGGCCCTCGCGGATGAGCAGGCGGCGCACGTAGTCGCCGAGGGCGAACGAGCGCTGCCGCTCCGGCAGCCGGCGCAGCCCGCGCGCGTGGGCGAGGTGCGGGGCGAGCCGCGCGTCGCGCCGCCGGTCGAGGACCATCACCTCGCCCAGGTTCCGCACCGCGCCGTCGACGATGGTGGCCGAGGTGGTGGCGGAGGGGACCGCGAAGCCGTCGACCAGCCTCGCGCCAGGCTCGATCCGCCCGCTCGCCAGGTAGGCGGCGGTCTGCCGCGCGCCCTCGCCCTCGACGCGCGCCGGCCGCAGCTCTCGCCGCGGAGCGCCGAGCCCCACCGCCTCGAGCTCGTAGCTGCCGGCCGGGCCCTTGCCGCCGTACCGCACCGCGAGCCCGAGGGAGCGCGCGAGGAGGCTGCGCAGCGGACGTAGGCCGGGGTCGGTTCCCGCCGGCTCGCGCACGCGCACGACGAAGCGATAGGGGAGCCGGAGGTAGTGCTCGCGCCAGTGCCCGCGCAGCTCCCGCGTCACCGCGCGCATGGCGGCGGCGGGCTCCGCCTGGAGGGCCAGGTACCGCGCCGAGGCGCGTGCCTCCTCGAGCAAGGCGGCGGCCTCGGCGACGGGCACGTCGCTCGTCCTCGGCCTCCGCGACGGAGCGCCTGCCGTGAGCCGCGGCGCCCCCCGAACGCTGGCGGCCTGGTAGAGCGCGCGCCGGAGCTGTCGCGCGAAGACCTGTCCGGCCCGGGAGGGCGTGCGCGAAGGCGCGCGCGGAGTGAGCTCGCCGCCTGGCTCCGAGGCTCCGGCCACGGGCCCTGGGCTGGCCTGGGCCAGGCAAGGCGCGACGGCGAGGGTGAGGCCGAGGATGAGGCCGAGGCCGAGGGTGAGGCCGAGGGTCGCCAGGCCACGCGGGCCTGGCATGGAGGAGCTTCGTCGCATGGGTCACCGCCGTGCCCCGCTGTCAGCAAGCGGCGCGCCAGTGCCTCTGGCTGCGGTCTGCTCGACTATCCTCGACTATCCTCGACGAACCCGCCGCAGGCGCTCTGCCCGGTCTCGCGAAACCGCAGAGCCCGCGACGCTCGTTGCGGACTGCGGTGGGCGGCGCGCGCTGGCACCCCTGCATTGCACGGTCGCGGCCGCGGCAGTCCGTCCCGCAGGCTCGACCGTGCAAGCTCGCGTCGTCCGCGTGCAAGCGAGCGACGGCACATCGGTTGCACCACCCCTGACCAGCCTGCCGAGGAGCCGATCATGACCACCGAGCCGAAGCACCCGATCGCCGCTCAGAGCTGGTGGAGCGCCCCCACCGAGCACGCGGCCGTGGATCAGGACCTCACCGACCAGGACCTCACCCAGCGCCAGTTCCCGCTGCGTGACCTGGAGCAGGCCGCCCTGGTGATCCGCACCATGCTCCAGCAGCAGCTCGAGCGGACTGCCGTCTGGGCCAGCATGACCGACGATGAGCAGCTGGCGGTGCTCGATCACGTGGCGAACAACCTCGCTCAGGTGCTCCCCTACCTCGGCGCCGCCGACGGCCCCGGCGAGCTCGACGCTCTCGCGGTGCGCGCCGCCTGAAGCACGCGGGCCCGCGCTCCACCGCGACCGGGGCTCCGGTCAGCCCCGCTGGCAGCGCGGCGCGGTCAGCCCTCACCTTCCCAGGACCAGCGCCATCTTGGCGGCGAGGCTCGGCCGCGTGAACAGCTCGCCGACGTGGAAGAGCGCGAACGAGCGCCGCCGGCTGTGCTGGTAACGCAGCACCGTGAGCAGGCTCTCGTCGCTGAGCGGCTTGCCGTTCCAGGTCCCGGCCACTCCGAGCCCGCTCACCCTTCCGGCGGGCGTGGTGCACGAGCCGTCGGCCACGACGGCGCTGCCCGTGCTGCGGTAGCACTGGACGAGCACTCCATCGACCGCCGTCCAGCCATCCCAGGCCGCGAGGTGGTTTGCCTTCGAGTAGGCGAGCGGGTTCGGGGCGATGGTGAACGCCTTGCCGGGCGCGGCCTCGTGGAACGAGGTGGCGAGCCAGTTGACGAAGCGGGTCAGCTTGGCCTGGTACTGCCCCTTGCTGGAGCCCGCCAGGGCGGCGTCGTACGCCACGTGGTCGTCGACCTGGACCTCGCGCACGCGCGGGTCGGCGGCCAGCTCGGCGAAGCCGCCGAGCAGCATCTCGCGCACCGCGGGCGAGGCCACGTCGAGGACGTCAAACCCCTCGCGGCTCAGCGGCACGGCCTCGACGAGCGCGCCGTCGACGCTCCCGGGCGGCACCTGCAGCAGCCGCTCGAACCAGGGCACCACGCGGATCCCGGCGGGCTCGGCGAGGTCGAGGAACACGCTCAAGCTGTCGAGCTTGCTCCCCGCGCAGCGGGGCAGGTGCGCGCTGGGGAAGAAGCCGCAGCCGTAGCGCGCGAAGGCGACATAGAGCGTGTCGAGTCCGGCCGCGCGGGCGCGGTCGATCACCGCGGTCATCTGCGCGGTGGTGTTGAGGACGGTGTGCGGCACCCAGGCACCGTAGGTGGGAGGACGGCCGGCCATGATGGAGCGACCACCGTCATCGCTGTCCGCGTCGAGCGGGCCGCAGGCGACGAGCATGAGCAGCACGGGGAGCAAGCGGTGCGATCGAAGCATGAGACCTCCTCGCCCCTCATCGGTGCAGGATCCGGGCCGCGGCGACGGAACGGCGCGCCAGCGACCTGGCCGCGACTCGGCGGCCGATCCAGGTGCGCTCGACGGTTCCGGGTGAGCTGAACTGAACCCGCAGATTGAACCTGCAGACCGAACCTGCAGACTGAAGTCCGCAGCCACAGTCGCCACCGCCGCGGGGACCGCCCGCGGGCCCCGTCGCACCTCTCGAGACTTGCCGGATCTCTCTTCGGCCTGCGCCTTGCAGCCCAGGGCGGAGCGATGCGACCAGCACTCAACACCACGATCGTCCTCGGCGCGCTGGGCCTGGCGCTCGCCTGCGAGGCCTGCTCCCCTCGCGAGGAAGAGGCCCAGGCCGGCACCCGCTCGCCGAGCATCGTCAACGGCGCCGTCGACACCGGCCACCCCGAGGTCGGCTTGCTGCAGACGACCACCGGCACCTGCACCGCCACCGTGATCAGCCCGCGCGCCATCCTCACTGCCGCGCACTGCGTCTGGGACAAGGCGGCCGGATCCTTCAAGGAGGGGCCGGGAGCTGCCTTCGTGCCCACCCTCGCCGGCTCCGCCAGACCCGACGCGGCGTCGGCGGTCGAGGTCTATCACCTGACCCCGCACCCGGACGCGGCCGAGGCCATGCGCGGCTACTTCCTCAAGCAGCTCACCATCAACGAGGGTGACGTCGCGGTCGGCTTCCTCGCCCGCGAGGTGGAGATCACCCCCGCCGCGCTCACCGCCTCGGCGCCGGTCGCCTGGGATCGCCTGACGCTGGTCGGCTTCGGCCTCACCGCCGAGAAGGCGAACGACCTGGGCACGCGGCGCGTGGCCTCGAACGACATCTCCTTCCCCTGGGATATCCAGGACCACCTCTTCAAGTACCGCGGCTCCTGGTGGAACGAGGGGACCATCTGCTCCGGCGACTCCGGCGGCCCCAGCTACCACCAGCGCGACGGACGCGCGTACCTCGTCGGCGTGCACTCCTGGAGCACCTGCGAGGCCACGACCGTGGACAGCGCGATCGCCGGCGACATGCGCGTCGACGTCTACCGCGACTGGGTCACGAGCCAGGTCGCGAGCCCGCCGCCGCCCCCGCTCCCTGTCGTCACCTTCACCTCGCCGCAGCCGGCGGCCACGCAGGCGCTGCCGCCGAGCTTCGCGGTGCAGGCCGCGGTGGTCTCGTCGTACCCGGTGAGCGAGCTCGCCGTCACCCTCGACGGCGCCAGCCGGGGCGCGACGCCGCTGGTCGCCGACCCGCTCGACTCGACGCGCCGCACCGCCGCGGTGGCGCTGGCCGGGCTCGCCCCCGGCTCGCACGCGCTGCGGCTCACCGCGACCGATCGCGCCGGGCTCTCCGGCGAGGCGGAGCTCGTGTTCAAGGTGGCGCTGCCCCCCGACGCGGGCGCGGGGCCGAGCGCGCCGGACGCGGGTCCGTCCGAGGCAGGTCCCGCCAGGCCCGATCTGATCCCGGCCGCCCCCGAGCTCGGCGCCTGGCCTCCGCTCCCGGCGGCCCCTGCTCCGACGCCCGCGCCAGGCGCGCTCGACGGAGGCTGCGTGCTCGCTGCTGGCGAGCGTCCGGCGGTGAGCCCGAGCTGGGGCGCGCTGCTCCTCGCGCTCGTCGCCTGGTCCCTCGCGCGGGTGCGCCGGCGACGTTGAAGCTCGGCCCGCGGGAGCGGCGCCGTGCGTGCAAGCGCAACCGGCCTGAGGAGAGGTCCTCGCCTTCACGGTGTGCCGAAGCCTCCCTGCGGAGCCGGCCCTGATCGCGGCGACGATGTTCGTGCGACGGCGGAGTCTCTCGCGGTCCATCATCGTCCACGGGGGGTTGTTCTTCGCAGCCGTCACGCTGCTCTTCGCCGCGCCCCGTTGGTTCTGGTTGGTCGGCCTGACGTCGCGTCACGTCGAGGGAGAGTCGCGGCGCAACCGTCAAGGCGCGGGGAAATCTGCCCTTCATCGTGGAGCCTCCGCAGGAGGCGAGCAGGGCAACTTCGACGGACCGAGGGCTG
>JAKLHH010000390.1 GCA_022710245.1 Myxococcota bacterium | reverse complement strand
AGGTCAGCAAGGAGGTCCCCGTGCGCTATCGTGTCCTGCTCGAGCGCTTCACCCTCGGCGTCCTGGTCGTGCTGCTCGCGCTCGCGCTCCTCGGCTTCGTCACCCTGATCGCCACCGAGACGATGAGGTGGGTCGTCTTCCCCAAGCTCGGCGAGCGCTTCTTCGTGCTCGTGCTGCCGGCGCTCCTCGGCGGCATCCTCGCGCTCAGCTTCTTCAACCTGACGCTCAACCAGGGGATCCTCGCCACGCGGGCGCTCGCCGAAGCCGGGGCGCTCCCCGAGCGGCGCGAGTCGCTGCGGAGCGGCGTCCGGCTCGGCCTCCTCCTCTGCGGGCTGGTGGGGCTCTGCCTCGGCGTCCTCTTCGCGGTGAGCCGCGCCAACATGGCGAGCAAGGGCCACGAGCTGGAGGACGAGCTGCAGGCGCTGGTCGAGCAGCACCGCGCCCCGCTCGAGCGGCTGGCCCGGCTCGTCGAGGAGCGGCGCGAGCCCGCCGAGGTGGGCCGCATCCTCGCCGCGATCGCCTCGACGACGCCCTCCTTCCGCGACCTCGCGCTGATCGTCCCCACGCGCACGCCCGAGGGCGTCACCGTCTTCAAGCGGATCGACCACTGGTGGGGCGGCGACCGGCGCGAGCAGCTCTTCGACGCCGCGAGCTCCGCGCTCCTCTACAGCCCCGATCGCGCGGAGCTGGCGGTGCTGCGCGAGAGCGCCGGGCGCGGGACACGGGTCCTCGTGCTGCGCCCCTACCTGCGAGTGCTGCACGCGCTGCCCGGCGCGCGCGGTCAGGCGGTGGCGTTCCTCTACTCGGCGAACCACCGCTACGGCCACGCCGAGTACAAGTGAGCGACTCCGCCGGCGAGCGCGGCGGCCGCGACCGACGCGCGAGCGTATAATGACCGTATGTTGCGCTGCTCCTCGCCAGGCCTGCTGGCGATGCTCCTGCTCGCCGCCTGCGTGGGGGCGTCAGCGCCCCGGCCTCCGCCCGCGCCGCCCCCACGCGCCGCCGCACCGGCGGCGGCCACCTTCGAGGACAGCGCGGCCTGGCCCGCGCGCGAGGGCGCCTGCCGCTGCTGGCGCGGCCTGGTCTTCGGCAACGACCCCGGAGTCACCACGCACCTCTACCTCTGCCGCGAGGGCGCGCGCCTGACCGGCAGCCTGCGCTGGGAGAGCCGGCGCAGCGGGACCAGCGTGCGCGAGGTCAGCGGGAGCCTGCGGGGGAGCTCGCTCAGCCTGCGCGACGAGCGGATCGTCGCCGAGGACCCGCGGCCCGGCTGGCGCTTCTGCAAGGTGGAGAGCTACTCGCTCCTGCTCGAGGCGGGGAGCGGCAAGCTGAGCGGGAGCTACGAGTCCGCCGAGTGCACCGATCGCGCGCGCGTGCTGCTGGCGCCCACGGGCCGCACGCGCTGTCTGCTCTCGGCCCTCCGTCGCTGAGCAGGAGGTGAGCATGAGCACGCCAGAGCTGCAGGCCGCGCTCGCGCGGATCGCCGCCCTCGAGGGAGCGCTCGCCCGCGCGCAGGCGGAGCTCGAGGAGCTCCGGGCCCTGACCCGCGAGCAGGGCACGCGGCTCGCCGCGCTGCAGGGCGGAGCCGCGGCGGCGCCCGGCGAGGCGGACGCGCTGGCCGGGCTGCGCGAGCGGTCCGGCGGCCCGGTGATCGCGCGCGAGGAGAACGGACACGTGCGCGGGGTGACGGTGACCGGCGCGCCGCTGCGGAACCTGCCGGAGGCCATCGCGGGGCTCGCCTGGCTCGAGGAGCTCAGCCTGCCCCAGCACTCCCTGACGCGGCTGCCGGCGGCCATCGGCGCGCTCGCGCGGCTCCGCGTCCTCCTGCTCCCCGTCAACCAGCTCGAGGAGCTGCCGCCCGAGGTGGCGCGGCTGGGCGCGCTCGAGCGGCTCGACCTCGGCAGCAACCGCCTGCGCGAGGTGCCGGCGGCGCTCGGTGGCCTGATCGCGCTGCGCGAGCTCGACCTCGCCGGCAACCAGCTCGCGCGCCTCCCCGAGGAGCTCTGCGGGCTCCGCGCGCTCGAGCTCCTGCTCCTCGGGGGCAACCGGCTGACCGCGCTGCCGGCGCGGCTCGGCGAGCTCGCGTCGCTCCGCCGCCTCGGGCTCTTCGGCAACCAGCTCGCCGCGCTGCCGCCGAGCCTCGGCGCGCTGGCCCACCTCGAGCAGCTCGAGGCGGGCCAGAACCAGCTGCAGGAGCTCCCGGAGTCGCTCGGGGGGCTCCGGCAGCTGCGCGTGCTCTGGCTGGCGAAGAACCGGCTGCGGCGGCTGCCCGGGTCGCTCGGTGGGCTCGCCCGGCTGGAGGAGCTCGCGCTGCAGGAGAACCAGCTCACCGCGCTGCCCGTCTCCATCGGCGAGCTGCGCAGCCTGCGCCGGCTCGACGTGCGCGGCAACCAGCTCCGCAGTCTGCCCGAGTCGATCACCCGGCTCCAGCTGCGCGAGCTGCAGCTCGACGGCAATCCGCTCGACCGGGTGCCGGACTCGGTCAGGCCCTGGCTGAAGGAGCAGGAGGAGCGCGCCGAGCGCGAGGAGGAGTTCTACGCCGAGCTCGCGCGGCGGGCCGACGAGGGCGAGAAGCTGATGTAGCCCGCTACTTCGATGTAGCCCGCTACTTCGTGCGCGCGCAGCGGAAGCCGAGGTCGTTCGAGCGGCCCGTCGCTGAGAGCGAGGCGCGGTAGGCCGCGCGCAGATACTTTGGTCCGTAGAACCAGGAGCCCCCGCGGTAGACGCGGCCGGTGCCGTTCGCGGCGCCCCAGGGATCGGTCACCGCGGCGGAGCCGAGGTTGTTCACCGAGAGGTCGTGCACCCACTCCCAGACGTTGCCGGCCATGTCGAAGAGGCCCCAGGCGTTCGCCGTCTTGCCGGCGACGGGCTGGCTCGAGCTGCCCGAGTACCAGGCGATCTGGTCCGCGACGGGATCCGTGCCGCTGCAGCTCGAGGTGAGGTCGCCGCTGTAGAGCGCGGTCGTGGTCTTGGCGCGGTAGGCGTACTCCCACTCGGCCTCGGTGGGGAGCCGGTAGCCGGGGCAGCTGTAGATCTGGCCAGCGGCGTAGGAGGCCGCCTCGCCGCAGAGCACCGCCGCCCCGCTGCCGCTGCAGCTGTAGCAGGCCGCGAGCCCCTTCTTCGTCGAGAGGGCGTTGCAGTAGGCGACCGCCTCGTGCCAGCTGACGTCGTCGACGGGGCAGGTCGCGCAGCCCGCATGGCTGGCGGGGCTGTAGCCCAGGATGAGCTGGAACTGCGCCTGGGTCACCTCGGTCGCCGACAGCTCGACGGCGTGCGTGAGGGTGACCTGGTGCTGGGTCTCCCCGGGGCTGTTGCAGGCCTCGCTGCTCGGGGAGCCCATGGTGAAGGTGCCGGCCGGGGCGGTGACCCAGACGCCTGGCAGGACGAAGAGGTCGGGCTTCGGCAGATCGTGGGTCGGCAGATCCGCCCTGGGGAGGTCGGGCTTCTTGGGGGCGTCCTTCTTCAGATCGCCCCTGGGGGCGTCGGTCCTCGGCGCGTCGCCCTTCGGGCCGTCGCCGCGAGGGCCATCGCTGCGCGGACCGTCGCCCCCGCCGTCGCTGCCAGCGTCGCCGGCGCCGGTGATCGTGAAGGCCTTCGGCAGGCCCCCGCTGCGGCCGCGCGGGTCGGTCACCTCGAGGTCGTAGACCCCGCGCGCGAGGCCAGCCGGGACCGTGGCGTGGAGCTCGCTCGCGCTCACCCAGACGAGCTCGGCGAGCGCCTGGCTCCCGAGGCGGGCGCTGAAGCCGGCGTTCACCTTGAGGCGGTCGGGGTCGTCGTAGCTGGCCTGCAGGATCGGCTGGAACCCGGCGCCGACGATCTTCACCGCGGTGCTGCGGTCCGGCGGCCCGCGGTCAGGGACCAGCGAGGTGGGCGCCGGCGCGGCGGGCAGCTTCTCGCTGCAGCCGGCAAGGCCGGCGAGGAGGATCGCGAGCGCGATCGCCAGGCCGGCGCGCACCCGCCTAGAGGCGGAAGCGATAGCCCGCCTCCAGCACCACTCCACCGGCGAGCAGCTTGACATCCACGTTCTCCACTCGGCTCCACTGATAGCCGGCCTCGAGGTAGATCCAGCCGGGTCCCACCTGCCGCTCGGCGCCACCGACGCCGAGGGCGCCCACGGCCACGTCGTGGCGAACTCGCTCGTCGGCGGCGAGCCGGTTCACGGTGCGGACGAGCTGCGCCACGCAGCCGGCGGCCACGTAGGGCGTGAGCACTCGGGTAGGGATGCGGTACGTGAGCTCGCCGCCGAGCGGGATCAGCAGCACGGAGCTCGACGCATCGCCGAGCGGGAGCGTCTCGTTGTGGCTCGCCCAGCTGACACCGGCGAGGGCGCGGAGCCCGAGCCAGCCCACGGGCAGGCGCACGTCGAGGCCGGCGCTGAGGCTGAAGCGCGGCGAGACCAGCGCGCCGGTGTTGTGCAGGAAGCCGACCCCGACGCCGAGGACCGCCTCCAGGCGCCGCTCGCGGCGGGGCGGAGGGGCGGCCGCCCGCAGCTGCCCTGCGTCTACGTTGGGGGTCTTCTCCGCGACGGGGGCGACCGCCGGGCGACCGAGCTCGACCTCGCTCTCCCGGACCGAGGCCGTCTGACCCGGGAGCCGGGCTCGCGCCAGCTGCCTCCCCCTCGCCGCCGTGCGCGCCGTCCAGAGTCCAGGCGCGACGGAGGTCAGCGCCAGCCGCGCGCCGCCGAGCTCGAGCTCGGGCGTGCCCTTGCGCGGATCGGCGCTGGCCACGGCGAGCTCGCCCGCGCCCGTCGCTGCCAGCGCGAGGAGGTTGTAGGCGGGATGCTTGATGGGGATCTTCTTCTCGCTCTCCAGGCCCACCCGGTCCTTCACCTTGACCCGCGCCTCCTCGACGCCCGGGGGCACCAGCAGGCGGACCTTGCGGCGGCCGAAGCGGCCGGTCTCGTGCGGACCGAAGAGGCGACCGCCCACGGCGACGGTGATGACCGAGTTGGCGCGTGTCTTCACCGGGACCACGGTGCTGCCGAGCATGGGGAGGCGGAGCGCGACGGTCTCCCCGCTGCCTCGCCAGAGGAGCAGGCAGAGGAGCTGCGGGTAGCGTGGCTCCGGGAGGAGGTAGCGCACGCGCACGACGCCGCTCTCCTCGCGGACCTCGGCGACCGAGCCGACGTTCACCGCCGCGTGCGCCGCGCCGGAGCCGATCAAGCCGCGCACCTCGAGCTCGATCGGAGTCGCCTCGCCGGTGAGCGCGACCGGCGCGGGCTTGCTGGTGAGCGAGGGAGCCGCGGCTGCTGGCGTCCCCAGCAGGAGACACGAGATCGCCGCTGTCGTGACGCACGACCCCCAGGCACCTGACCTCGAGAGCATGGATCCAGCTTAGTCTCGTCGTGCCGGCCGGGGCAAGCGCCTCAGGGGACGACCGTGACTCCGAGGCAGCTCGGGTAGCGCGAGGAGCGGTGTACGCGCTGCACCGCCTTCTGAAAGTCGCTCGCGCGCGCGCTGTAGATGTCCACGAAGCGCTGCGGGTTGCGGTCGACCAGCGGGAACCACGAGCTCTGCACCTGCACCATGACCCGGTGCCCGCGCCGGAACGTGTGGTAGATGTCGGGCATCGTGAACGCCACGGGCGTCACCCGCCACGGCACGAAGGGCTCCGGCCGCTCGAGGCTGCTGCGGAACTTGCCGCGCATCGGCCAGCCGCGGACGAGCTGCTGGTAGCCGCCCATGTGCAGCCGCTGCGGGTTCGGCTGCGGGTCGGGGAAGTCCGCCGGGTAGACGTCGATCAGCTTGACCACCCAGTCCGAGTCGGTGCCGCTGGTGGAGACGAAGAGCCGCGGCTCGATCGGGCCCGCCAGCGTGAGGTCCTCCTCGAGGGGCTCGCTCTGGTAGACGAGCACGTCGGGGCGCCGGGCGGCGAAGCGCTGGTCCTCGACCATGTAGGCGCGCTCGCGGGGCAGCTCCGGCCGCGGCGCGCTGATCACCGGCACTGGCTTGGCCGGATCGCTCAGGTACTCGTCGAAGCCGCTCGCCTCGGCGGGCGCGGCGAAGCGGAGCGCGCCGCCCGGCGCGAGGCACAGCCGGCGCTGCTGGGCGCCGCGCGGCGGCCACGCCTCGTGGCTGCGCCAGACGTTGGTGCCGGTCTCGAAGACGGTCGCCCTGGCGAGCTTTGGCTTCGGCTTGCCGCGCAGGTGGTGCTCGAAGAAGGCGAGCTCCACTCGCTCGGCGAAGTAGCTCGAGGTGCGCGCGTGGAACGGCACGGGGCCGAGCGCGTCGCCGGTCGAGCGCGACCAGCCGCCGTGGAACCAGGGGCCCATGACGAGCAGGTTCGGCGCGGCCGGCCGCGACCGCTCGATGGCGCGGTGGATCCGCAGCGTGCCGAAGAGGTCCTCCGCGTCGAACCAGCCGCCGACGGTGAGCACGGCCGGGCGCACCTTCTGCAGGTGGCGCGAGAGGTCGCGCGACTGCCAGTAGGTGTCGTAGGTCCCGTGCCGCATGAGGTCCTTCCAGAAGGCGATCTGTCCCTTCAGGTAGCGGGTGTCGGCGTTGGCGAGCGGACCCATGGAGAGGAAGAACTCGTAGTCCTCGCCGGTCTCGAAGCCGAGCGGCTGAGCCCGCTTCCGGGTCGGCTCCGGGCGCTTCTGGCCGAAGAAGGAGAGGAAGTGGAAGGAGGGGGCGAGGAAGAAGGCGCCGTTCGCGTGGAAGTCATCGCCGGCGAACCAGTCGGAGATCGGCGCCTGGGGCGAGGCGGCCTTCAGCGCCGGGTGCGCGCCGATCAGCGCGGCGGCCGCGTAGAAGCCTGGATAGGAGATGCCGGCGATCCCGACCCGGCCGCTCGAGCCGCGGACGTGCTTGACCAGCCAGTCGATGGTGTCCCACGCGTCGGTGCTCTCGTCGATCTCGCGCGGTCCGTGCCGCGGGCCCAGGGTGGGCCGCATGTTGACGAAGTCGCCGCCGGACATGTAGCGGCCGCGCACGTCCTGGCAGACGAAGATGTAGCCGGCCTTGAGGAAGGCTTCGCTGGGCGCCAGGCGGCGCACGCCGTCGCGGTCCACGCCATAGGGGCCGCAGCTGTAGGGCGTGCGCACCATCAGGAAGG
>JAKLHH010000039.1 GCA_022710245.1 Myxococcota bacterium | reverse complement strand
CTAGGGCACCTGCCTTACGGGTTCTCCCCAATTGAAAGCCTTGGGAGTTTCGTTCAATTGGTGTTGTAGGACCAAATACGCATGAACATCTTCAAGCTGTCCGAAGCCGCCAACCTCGCTGTCCACGCCACTGCCTTCATCGCCACCCATGGTCAGTCCGACACGCCCATCTCGGCCGTCGAGATCGCCGCCACCATCGGTTGTTCCCGTGATCACCTCAACAAGGTGCTGCAGCGGCTCAACCGCGTCGGTCTGGTGAGCTCGCGGCGTGGGCCCAAGGGTGGGTTCGTGCTGGCCCGCGACCCGCACGGGCTGACGCTGCTGGAGCTCATCGAGCTCTTCGACGGGCCGGTGCAAGCCCCACACTGCTTGCTCGGACGCACGCTCTGCGCCAGCGGCTGCCCGCTGCACAACGTCGCGTGCTCGGTCAACGACGTGGTCCGTCGCGCCCTCGAGAGCACTCCGGTCTCGGAGCTTCCGGCGGTCCCGCGCAAGCTCGCCGCGAGCTGATCGCCGCGAGCTGATCGCTCCCGCCGCGCCCCTGGCGCGAAGCTCGGCGCTGCCTCAGCGCCGCCCGGCCAGCGCGGCCTCCACCTTCTCCAGCAGCACGGCCGGGGGGTACGGCTTGGCCAGGAAGCTGTGTCCCGCCGCGGCCAGGTCCCGGTCCGCGAGCACATCGTCGATGTAGCCCGAGGTGAAGAGCACCGCCAGGCCCGGGCGCCCGAGCCGGGTCGCCAGCTCGCGGCCGTTCATCCCGGGCATCACGACGTCGGTGATGAGGAGGTCGATGCTCTCGTGTGCGCCGGCGACCTGGCAGGCCTCGGCGCCGTTCGAGGCCTCGAGCACGTCATAGCCCGCGCGACGCAGGATGCGCCCGGCGATGGCGCGCACGGCAGGCTCATCCTCGACGAGGAGGATGGTCCCTCCGCCGCGCTGACGCGAGCCGGCGTCGACGGTCACCACGGCCTCGGGCGCCTCCTCGACGGCGGGCAGCAGGATGCGGAAGGCGCTGCCCGCGCCCGGCGAGGACTCGACCTCGATCAGCCCACCCGCCTGGCGGACGGCCCCGTAGGTGGTGGCCAGGCCGAGCCCGGTGCCCTGCTCCTTGGCCTTGGTGGTGAAGAAGGGTTCGAAGAGCCGCCGCTGGACCTCCTCGGTCATCCCGCGGCCAGTGTCGGTGACGGTCAGCTGGAGGTAGCGTCCCGCGGGGAGCCCGCGCGCTGCGCCGGCGGCCTCGTCGAGGAGCACCTGGGCGGTGGCCAGGCAGAGCCGGCCGCCGTCGGGCATCGCGTCTCGCGCGTTGACCGCCAGGTTGACCAGCACCTGCTCGAGCTGGCCGGGATCGGCGCGGAGCGCGGGGAGCCCGGCCGTCAGCCTGGTCTCCAGCTCGATGTCCTCGCCGATCAGGCGGCGCAGCATGCGCTCGAGCTGCTGGAGCTGCTGGTTCAGATCGAGGAACCGCGGCTCGATCACCTGCTTGCGCGAGAAGGCGAGGAGCTGACGGGTCAGCGAGGCCGCGCTCGTCGCTGCATGGCCGACGTCCTCGAGCAGATCGCGGACCGGGTGGCCGGCGGGGAGGTCCTCGAGCGCGAGGAGGGTGTTGCCGCTGATGGTGGTGAGGAGGTTGTTGAAGTCGTGGGCGACGCCGCCGGCGAGCCGGCCCATCGCCTCCATCTTCATCGCGTGGTGCAGCTGGGCCTCGAGGCTGGCGCGCTCCTCCTCGGCGCGGCGGCGATCGGTGATGTCGGTGAGGAAGTTGAGCGTCGCTGGCCGCCCCTCCCAGTCGATGCAGACAGCGCCGCTGATCTCCACCGAGCGCACCTCGCCGCTCGGCCTCACCACGCGAAAGCAGTAGCGGAGAGGCCCCCCCTCGCCTCGCAGGCGGCTCAGGTGGCGGCTGACGACCAGCGCGCGATCGTCGGGATGGATCATCTCGGTGAACGGACGGCTGGCGAGCACCGCCGCGGGCAGGCCGGTGAGCGCCTCGGAGGCCGGGTTGGCGAGCTTGAGGACCCCGTCCTGGGCCACCACGATCGCCTCGCGTGCGTGCTGCACGACGCGACGGTAGCGCTCCTCGCTGGCGCGCAGCGCCTCCTCGGCGCGCCTCCGCTCGGTGATATCCTCCAGGCAGAGGAGGACGCTCCGCTCTCCGTCGGCCCTGAGCGGCGCCATCGCGGCGAGGAACACCACCTCGTCCTGGTGGCCGTCGGTCCGCCGCAGCGACGCGCGCTGCTCGACCCCGCGGCTGATGGTGCCCTCGGCGAGCGCTGCCTCGAGGCCGCGGCGGAGCGCGCAGGCGGGGCAGCTCGGCCCGAACCCGCACCCGCGAGGATCGTCGCTGGCGTGCGCGCAGCCGAGCACGCCGCAGGCCCGCTCGCCGCGCAGCTCCCCCGCGGGCCGCCCCACGTACTCGACGAACGCGGCGTTCACGTAGCGCACGGCACGCTCCGCGTCGAGGACGCACATCATGACGGGCGCGCTGTCGTAGACCGCATGCAGCTCATCGCGGCTCCGCGCCAGCGCCTCCTCGGCGCGCTTGCGGTCCGTGATGTCGGCGACCCCCGCGATGGCTCCCACGTGGCGCCCGGCCTCGTCGAGGATCGGCGAGGTCTCGAGGCGGGCCACCATCACGCTGCCGTCCTTGCGCAGGAACTCGAAGTCGTGCTGCTCGCGCACACCCGCGGCTCGCCGCGCCAGCTTCTCCTGGCAGTCGGCGATCGCCTCGGGCCGGATGAAGGAGAAGAGGTGCCGGCCGAGCATCTCCTCGGGGCTGTAGCCGAGGAGCTCGGTGAGCTTCGGGTTGACGAAGGTGGTGACGCCGGCGGCGTCGATCTCCCAGATCCCCTCGTTGAGGTTCTCCACCAGGCGGCGGTAGCGCTCCTCGCTGGCGCGCAGCGCCGCCTCGCTGGCGCGGAGGCGACGGTCGAGCGCGTGCCGGTGGAGCGCGAGCTCGATGGTCGCCGCGAGCTCGCGCTCGGGCACTGGCTTGATCAGGTAGCCGTAGGGGACGGCGGTCTTGGCCTGCTGCAGCAGCGGGTCGTTGGAGTAGCCGGTGACGAAGATGATGGGGACCTCGACGCAGGCGCGGATCTGCTCCGCCGCGACGATGCCGCTCGCCTCGCCGCTGAGCTCGATGTCCATCAGCACCAGGTCGGGCTGCAGCGTGGTGGCAGCGGCCAGCGCGGCCTCCGCGCTCGCCACCGGCGGCAGCGGACGGTAGCCGAGCGCCGCCAGGACGTCCTCGAGGTGCGCGGCGAGGATGCCATCGTCCTCCACGATCAGGATCTTCTCGCTCGCCATCGGTCAGGTGCTCCGTCGCAGGGGGAAGGTGAGCTCCACGCGGGTGCCTCTCGTACGGTCGACCCGGAGATCGCCAGCGAGCTGGTGCACGCCGAGCATGCGTACGAGGCGCAGCCCCAGCGAGCGCGCGTTGGTCAGCTCCACCCCCTCCGGCAGTCCGACGCCGTTGTCGGCGACGGCGAGCTGGCAGGCGCCGTCCGAGGCCGCGATGGAGACCCGGACCTCCGGCGGCCCGTGCGGGGCCGCGCCCGAGGGGAAGGCGTACTTGAGGGCGTTGGTGACGAGCTCGTTGACGATCATCCCGACGGGCACGGCGTGCTCGAGGCTGAGCTCGACGCCCTCGGCGGCCACCTCGCAGCGAGGGCCCGAGCGGCCAGCGAGCGCGGTGCGGAGGTGCGAGAGCAGCGCGCTCAGGTACTCCGGGAAGCTGATCCGGGCCAGGCTCTCGGCGCGATAGAGCCGCTCGTGGACCAGCGCCATCGCGCGGATGCGGCCCGCGAGGCTGCCGAGCGCGGCGCCCGCGGGTCCGCTCATCAGATCCTGCCGCTGCAGGTCGAGGAGCCCGATGATGGCGGCGAGGTTGTTCTTCACCCGGTGGTGCACCTCGCGCAGGAGCACCTCCTTCTCGGCCAGCGACGCGGCGAGCGCGGCCTCGGCGGCCTTGCGCTCGGTGATCTCCACGTTGATCCCCACGTGCCCGACCAGGTCGCCGCCATCGCGGATCGCCGCGGCCCGGCCGTGCACCCACGTCACGCGGCCGTCGGGGCGGCGGAAGCGGTACTCGAAGCCCCAGGCCCCATCGCTCTGCGCAGCCCGGTACCAGCGCTCCCCGATCGTCTCCCGATCCTCCTCGTGGAGCGCCTGCATCCAGCCGGTGCCACGGGCCTGCTCCAGGGTGAGCCCGGTCTGGTCGCTCCAGCAGGAGTTGATGTAGACGCAGTCGCCTCGCGGATCGGTGACGTAGATGCCGACCGGCGCGGTGGCCGCGAGAGCCCGGAAGCGGGCCTCGCTCTCCCTCAGCGCCGCCTCGGCGCGCTTGCGCTCGGTGATGTCGCGGACGCTGGAGCGGTGGCCGAGCGAGTGGCCCTCGTCGTCGAAGATCGCCTGCCAGGAGACGGACCCCCAGCGCCGCTCACCGTCCTTGCGCACGAAGCACATCTCGGCGTCGTCGCCGCGCACCCCGCGGCCGGCCACCTGGATCGCCCGCGCCACGTGGGCTCGGTCCTCCTCGGCGATGAGCGGGAGCGGAAAGTCGGGCATGGCGTGACACTCGCCCACCGTGTAGCCGGTCACTTGCTCCACCCCTGGGTTGACCCAGCGCAGCTTGCCGTCCGGGCCGAACCAGCTCTCCCAGTCCACCGTGTAGAGGGCGATGGCGCGAAAGCGGGCCTCGCTCTCGCGGAGCGCCGCCTCGGCGCGCTTGCGCTCGGTGATGTCCTCGGCGTGCAGGACGACCGCCTGCACCACGCCCGCCGGATCTCGCGCCGGGTAGAGGACGTAGGCGTTCCAGCGGCCCGCGCGCTCGTCCTCGGCGCTTCGCGCCTCCCCGCAGGTGAAGACCTCGGTGACCAGCGCGCGGCGCCGCTCGGCCACCTCCGGGGGCATCAGGTCGAAGACGCAGCGGCCGAGGAGCGCCTCGCGGTCGAGGCCGTAGCGGGCCGCGTGCGCCGGGTTGCTGTCGAGGACGACCCCGTCGCGACCGAGGAGCGCGATGGAGGTGGTGCAGGCGTTCATCACGGCCCTCGCGCTCGCCTCGCTCTGCGCCAGCCGCGCCGCCGCCTCGCGCTCGCGCCGGCGCGCCCGCGCGGCGACCAGGATCGCCGCGCAGGCGCTGACCAGCGGCTCCAGGCGCGCGGCGAGGGCAGCGTCGTAGCCGCCGGCGCGGTTGGCGAGCCCGGCGACGCCGACCAGCTCGCCCCCGGCGCGCATGGGCAGCCCGAGGAAGGTGTGCAGGCGCGGGTGCCAGGCGGGCAGCGCGGCGAC
Source organism: Myxococcota bacterium (assembly GCA_022710245.1). The sequence goes on along the minus strand of JAKLHH010000039.1, from coordinate 11,137 downwards.
CAGCGGATCGCTCGCCGCGTCGTTCGCGATCACGACCTCCCCGGTCAGCGCGGGGCGACCGGCCAGGGTGTCGAGCTCGCGGAAGATCCTGGCGACCGGCTCGGGGGCGCGCCCCGGCCGCCCCTGGAAGCCCGCGACGACCAGGTTCACCTTGTAGAGCCCCTGCTCGTCCCGGCCGACCTCGTCGAGGAAGCCGAGCGCGCTGCCGGAGAGCTCGAGGAGGACCTCCAGCGCGGCCGCGTAGGCGTGCTCCGGACGCCCCTCGTCGATGTAGAGCCCCTGGACCCGTCGGATCGCCTCCAGCACCTCGGGCTGATCCGGCAAGTCCCGCCGCGGCAGGTCCTCGGCTGTCGTGGTGCGCTCCATCGCGCCCATCCTCGCACGGCTGCGCCCCGGGTGCCCAGGGGCCCCACAAACTACCATCGGCGGCTCGGCGCGGAACTGGAGCGCTGCTTGTTGCCGGCCGGCGAGGGCTGTAAGCTCGGGCACGGACCACCCCCCGGAGCAACTCCCGATGTGCGGAATCTGCGGAGCCTTGAACCTCCACGAAGCCCCACCCCCGGACGCCGGGCTGCTCCGCCGCATGGTCGGCGCGCTCGCGCACCGCGGGCCGGACGAGAACGGCGGCTACCGCGACCGCTGGGTGGCCCTCGGACAGACGCGCCTGTCGATCATCGACCTCTCCGGCGGCTCGCAGCCGATGGCCAACGAGGACGACTCGATCTGGATCGTCTTCAACGGGGAGATCTTCAACTACGTCGAGCTGGCCGAGGAGCTGCGAGCGAAGGGCCACCGCTTCCGCACCAAGTGCGACACCGAGGTGATCCTGCACGGCTACGAGGAGTGGGGGGAGGCCTGCGTCGACCGCTTCAACGGGCAGTGGGCGTTCGCGATCTGGGATCGCCCGCGGCGCCGGCTGGTGCTCGCGCGGGATCGCGTCGGCGTGCGCCCGCTCTACTACGCGGAGGTGGGCCACCGCCTCCTCTTCGCCTCGGAGATGAAGTCGATCCTGCAGGACCCGGCGGCGCCGCGCGGCTTTGACGCCGAGGGGCTGGCCCAGGTGTTCACGTTCTGGGCGCCCGTCGCGCCGCGGACGCCCCTCGCCGGGATCCGCCAGGTGCGGCCGGGCGCGGTGATCACCGTCGAGGACGGCAAGCTCAGGGAGGAGGTGCGCTGGCGCCCTCGCTTCCTCGCCGAGGACCGCCCCTTCTCGCACGCGGGCGAGGCGCGGACCGAGGAGCTCGCGGGCCAGCTGCGCGACCGCCTGGAGGAGTCGACGCGCCTCCGCATGACCCGCGCCGACGTGCCGGTCGGCGTCTACCTCTCGGGCGGGATCGACTCCTCGGTGATCGGCGCGCTGGTGCGGCGCTTTCACTCTGGCCCGCTGCGCACCTTCTCGGTGCGCTTCGAGGACCGCGACTTCGACGAGGGCGGCTACCAGGAGGAGATGGTCCGGCGGCTCGGCACCGAGCACACCAGCGTCGAGGTGGGCTACAAGGAGATCCGCCGGGTCTTCCCCGAGGTGATCTGGTTCGGCGAGGCGCCGATCCTGCGCGCGGCGCCAGCGCCGCTCTTCGCGCTCTCGGCGCTGGTCCGGCGGAGCGGCTACAAGGTGGTGCTCACCGGCGAGGGCTCCGACGAGTTCCTCGCCGGCTACGATCTGTTCCGCGAGAACAAGGTGCGGCGCTTCTGGCTGCGGCGGGCCGGCTCGCCCTTCCGCGCCCGGCTCCTCGAGCGGCTCTACCCGTGGCTCTCGCGCTCGCCGGCGCAGGCGCAGGCGCTGCAGAAGAGCTTCTTTGGCAAGGGCGCCGAGCTGATCGGCGAGCCGCACTTCTCGCACCTCCCGCGCTGGGACTCGGCCGCGAGCCTGCAGCGGCTCTTCAGCGGCGACCTGCGCGCGCGCCTCGGCGGCTTCGACGCGGCCGCCGACCTGGTCGCGGCGCTCCCGCCGGAGGTGCGCGGCTACGAGCCGCTGGGCAAGGCGCAGTACCTGGAGATCGCCACGCTCCTCTCCGGCTACCTGCTCTCCTCGCAGGGCGATCGCATGCTGATGGGGAACTCGGTCGAGGGGCGCTTCCCCTTCCTCGACGTCGACGTGATGGAGCTCGCCAACTCGCTCCCGCCCGAGGTGAAGCTCCGCGTCCTCGACGAGAAGCACGTGCTCAAGCGCGCCGCCCGCGACCTGGTGCCGGCGTCGATCCTGAAGCGCGCCAAGCAGCCCTACCGCGCGCCCGACGCGCAGAGCTTCGTCCAGGAGGCGCCGGCGGACTGGGTCGACGAGGTGACCGCGCCGGAGGCGGTGGCCGCCGCGGGGGTCTTCGAGCCGGTGGGCGTGCAGCGGCTGCTGGAGAAGGTGCGCCGCTCGCGGGAGAAGACGCCGTCGAACGCGGACAACATGGCGGTGCTCGGCGTGCTCAGCACACAGCTGCTGCACCGGCAGCTGATCGAGGGCAAGGGCCCGCTCGGCCCGGTGCCGGAGCGGCTCGTGCACTCGTATACGTTCGAGGTCGACGCTGATCGTGGCTGACGCCAGCGATCAGTGGGTCCCTCTTTGGCCTCGCCTCAGCCGGAGGTCCGGTGATGAAGCGGCTGGGGCGGGAGTGAGCGCCTACTTGCAGCTGCTCCAGGGCAGCGCCTTCCCCTCGTAGTTCGTCCCGGTGCAGGTGCCGGACGCGCACGGGTGCGCCTGGTCGCAGGCCGGGCGGCAGACGTGGTCGACGCAGAGCATGCTGCTCACGCAGTGGGCGTTCGTGCAGTCCCCGGTCGTGCCGCTCCCGGGGGCGCAGTGCGTCTTCGAGAGGAGCGGGTTCGGCAGACAGACCTCGTAGCCGGCGCAGCCGCCGGTGAAGAGGCCGCAGGCGCGATAGCAGAGGAGGTGGCCGCTGCCGAGGTCCGCGCAGACCTCGGTCGCTCCCGCGCAGGTCCCCTGCGGACAGGTGGGGTAGCAGTAGTGAGGCTGGTCGAGGGGACCGTTGCAGCGCTGGCCCGCCGGGCAGGGGTGGCTGTCGCAGGGCGCGCCGGGCGCGGCCACCGTGACCGGCGCACAGAGATCCGTCGGGTAGGGGCCGACGCCGGCGCAGGTGAAGTCGGTCGGGCACGCCGGCGAGGCCGCCGTGCAGACCTTCATGCAGAGCTTCGCGCCCTGCACCACCGCGGTGCAGAGCTCGCCGCTCGCGCAGTCGGCGTCCAGCGCGCAGCGCGGGAAGCAGTACCGCGCCTGGTCTGCCTTGATGCAGTACATCTTGTCCGGGCAGGGGAGCTCGGCGCAGCTCCCGAACTTCGTCGCCCAGCCGCTGGCGAGGCAGGCGCGCGGCGCGGTCGGCTCGGTGACCCCGGCGATGATCGGCCGCCCGCAGCTCTGGCCGTCCGCGCAGACACCGGCGTCGTACCTGCAGCCCGAGCGGCAGAACCAGGTCTCGCCCGCGCCGGTGCAGACGAGCCCCGCCGCGCACGGGCGCGGGTTGCACGCCTCGTTGAGCGCCGCGGGGCCGAGGTCGGGGCTCAGGTCGGGTCTCGCGTCGACCGCGCCCCCCGCGGAGTCGAGATCGGAGGGCCCGGCGTCCTCCGGGGCCACCTGCAACCAGCGCACGCAACCGCCGAGGTCGAGCAGGGCGAGCAGGGAGAGCACCCGATACAACCGATACATCTCCCCTGATTGTACCGCTGGTGCTGTCCCTCCGCGAGGATCTGCCGTTCGACTCGGAGCTGGTCTCCGGGTTATCATGGCGCCCGGAGGTGCTCATGGCCCGCGCACGCTGGTGGCTGCTCCTCGCGCTGCCGCTCTCGCTCCCGCTCCTCGGCTTCACCCCGTTCAGCGAGGTCTCCAACGTCTGCCCCAAGTGCCCACCGGCGAAGACCGATCTGGTGGTGCTCGTCTCGGGCACCAAGATCGCCTGCCGGGTGCTGGCGCAGAACGACGACTACTATGTCCTCTCGCGCCACGGCGAGCAGCGCGCCGTGATGAAGGCGGAGGTCTCCAAGGTCAAGTGGAGGTCAGCTGACGGCGCGAGCAGCCTCGGCACCGGCGATCAGATCCTGCAGAAGAACGGCGTCGTCCTCCACGGCGCCGTCGTCGAGGAGGGCGGCGGCCGCTTCTACGTGATCCAGGTGGGCACGATCAAGCACGTCGTCTGGGTCAGCCAGATCCAGAGCCTGCACCGGGCGGGCAAGGCGGTCACGCTGGGCACGGCGACGCCGCTGCCGAAGGACTGACGGCCACTTCGACCTGACTTTGTACCGAAAGCCCCCCTGGGGGCGACTCAAACGAGATCTGGGGCTTCCTTGCGGTCCGACGGGTGGCCGGCGACCGCGTCCCTGACTGCGGCGTGCTTGGACCACCGCCTGCGGAGCTTGATCCGTGACCTGGGGAGCTTGGCCGGCGGAAGGCGCGGCTTCCCCGCGCAGCCGCGGGGCCATCTGGCGGGATCTCGAGCCTTTCCAGCCGCGCCCGGAGCCAGGTTTCGGACGGACCTGGCTTCAGGACGGCCGGTCCGAGGCGCGCGGGCGGAAAACCGGAGTCCTCCCAAAGCCATCCAAGTCTGCCCGACGGGCGGGAGAGCTCTCCCAGCCGCGGGGGAAGGCAAGCGCGCCGCAGGGAGAGCTGCGGGGTCGCCGATCTGAGGCCGGCGCACCTCCGACGAGGCTCGCGGATAGAAGCCAAGGGCTCGAAGTCGCTGGCGCTGTGGCGCTCCCCGGTATGACCCGAGGCGCCTTTTCTTTTTGGGCTGGCTGGGCGGCTGCAGCCCGGGGTACTGTCGATCCGTCCTAGGGGCTGGGGGGATTCCGGCCATGTCGGTGCGGCGGGCAGTCGCCATCGCTGGACTCGACCTGCTGCACCGATGCCGGGCCGCGTGGGGACGCGGCCTCAGGCTGCGAGTGGCTTGATCCCAGGGGGTGCCGCGTGACCGCCCAGCCCGGGCTCCTATGGAAGCACGACGCGGCCTTTCAAGAGGTCCCCTATCTCGCGGTCGGCCGTGATGGTACGACCTTCCTCACCTACTCGCGCGCGCTGCTCGCCGTGGGGGGCGATGGCAAGCAGCGCTGGCGGGTCGCGGGGGCGCTCCTTTCGCCCGACGACCACTACTGGGAGTTCACCAACGCCGAGGCTGTGGTCGGTCCCGACGACAATCTTTGCGTGGTCACAGCGATGGGCCACGTGCAGAGCTACAGCCCGGCGGGAAAGCAGCGCTGGGAGCTCCCGCTCGATGGCCCCTACAGCCCGCAGGACTTCGTGATCGAAGGCTGGAGAGCCGCTGCACGCCCGGTCGTCTCGAAGGACGGGATCATCTATGTACAGGCAGCCGACAAGAAGGTCTACGCGCTGAGCAGCGAGGGCAAGATCCTGTGGCGTCGAGGCACCGTCAACCGCCCTGGCATTGCCGAGCCCGTCCTCCTCGGCGGGCGCCTTATCATCGTCAGCGCCGGAGCCATCGTCGCGCTCGCCACCGATGACGGGCGGCAGCTGTGGAGTCGACCACCTGAGCTGCACGACATCGTGGACCGCTTGTCGGGAGACGCGAGCACCCTGGTGGTCGTCTACTCGCGGCTGACAGACCTTGGGGGACGGATCCATGCGTTCCGGGTCGATGGCGGGCAGCTGCTCTGGTCGTGGACCGCCGAGAAGGGAGCGTCGATTGGTGAGGTGCTGATCTCACCGACGGGGGCACTCTATACGGCCGTTTACCACCACCCTGAAGGGGCGAGTACCTACTTTCATACCGTCACGGCCCTCTCGAAGGACGGCAAGCTCGAGTTCGATGCTGAGTTGCCCGGCTCGGCGGCGATGAAGTTCTCCTGCTTCGGGCCGATCGCCGCAGACGCGGTGATCTACGGAGTGTTCGCCAGCAACGCGGGTGCACCAAGCCCAGAGGGCCAGCTCGCCGCCGTCTCCGTCGCCGACGGGAAGGTCCAGACGGTGCTGCGGTTCACAGATTTCGCCGGAGCGGCATGCCGGACGGGACTGCTCCCGGATGGCAGACTCGTGCTCCTTCGGCAGGCCACCGGGTACTCGATCTACCTCTATGCAATCCAGACGCGCAGCGCCGGCCTCGCACGCGGGGGCTGGCCCAAGGTCGGGCACGACAACCAGAACAGCGGGGACTCCTCGACCCCGCTCTTCTGATCTGGTCTGCGCTGTGACCCATCAGCGGCGCCCGGGAACGCAGGAGGGGTGACCATGTGATCGTTGCGGCCTCGAAGGAGGTCGCGATGACAGTGCTGCCGGGCAAGACGAGCGGTGGATGCAGCCAGCCGCTCTGGAGGCATCGCGGCGGGGTGTGGAAGATCGTCTGGGTCGACCACCGCAACTCAAGGAGCGGTTCGGTCGCTAGCCCCGATCGCCCTGCTCTGCCTGCTGCCCTCCTGGCCGCGCAGCCGAGTCCTCGAGCTCGCCCCGGTCAACTGGAAGAAGACCCTCGAGCAACAGGACACTCAGCAGCGGCTCGCCGCCAACATCCACCGCCAGGTCACGCTCGCGCCGATCGCCAACCATCAGCTCCCTGGATAGCAGGTCGCCCGCACCAGCGCCCTACGCGATTCGTCGAACGGGTACGCCCCGATGCCGGCCGCCTGAGTGATCAGCACCGAGGAACAGGAGACCCGCTCCATGCCTACGGCGCCTGCACCTTCTTCTGCAGCTTCACCTTCAGCGACTCTCCCCTGGCCCCCACGTTGAGCTCGATCCGGTAGGTCCGGTAGCCCTCGCGCACGAGCTGGAGCCGGTGCGTGCCGGGCGCGAGGCGCAGCCCACCGGCCGCGCTGACGGCTGCCACCGTGCCGCGGGCCTCTCCGTCGACCGTCACGGTCGCGTCGGGGACGTCACACTCGATGCGCAGCTCGCCGACGCGGGGCGCCGGAGGGCCAGCGTCCGTCGCTTTCGGCAGGGGCTTCGGCGGGACCACGGGGGCCGAGGGGCAACCCGACAGCGGCGCCAGACCCACCGTGAGGACGAGGATGATCGTTGGCCTCAGCTGCATCTGTCCCCTCCTCGGAGCGAGTGGAACCCGGAGCCGCCCGCTCACTTCCAGTCGATCGTGCTCGGCACCTTGACCCCAGGCGGCAGCCTCCGCGCCACCACCAGGCGGCGCGCGCTGTCGAAGAGTGGCCTGCGGCCCTGCGGCGTGACGGCGTAGACCCCCCAGTAGTAGAAGCCGGAGCCGAGGTCGGAGATGCTGATCGCCGTGCCGCTCACGCGCCGGCGCATCACCACGGCTCCCTTGAGGCTCTTCTGCCGCGAGATGACCAGCTCGAACTCGGTCGCCGCCGTGGTCTTCCAGCGGAACACGATCGGCCGCGGCGCGCTCACGTACTGCACGCCGGCGTTGTCGGGCGGCCAGAGGATCTCGGCGGTGGGTCGCGCGGGCGCCGAGGCGGGCCCGGACGCGGGCGTCCTGCTGACGAAGAAGCGGCGCGCGAAGCCGTACTCCCCCTCGCGGCCGGCCGCGTTGAGCGCGCTCACGCGCCAGACGCAGGTGCCCTCCACGGGCAGCTTCGCCACCGTCACCTCGGGCGTGCCCACCGTGGTGTCGAAGAAGGGGCGCTCGAAGCCCACCGAGGCGCTCGCCTGCACCCGGTAGAGCCGGGCGCCGGCCACGGCCTTCCAGCGCAGCGCCACGCCCTGCCCCGCCGGCACGTTGGCGTCCACCGCCGGTGAGAGCAGCTCGGGGAAGTCGGGCAGCGGCGCCGGCGCGGAGATCTTCGTCGCGCTGACGTCCACCACCTCCTGCTTCTTGACCACGACCTCGTTGCCCTCGACGCGGACCCGCGCTGCCCCCTTCAGCACGGCGACCTCGAGCTTGCCGTCGCGGACGCGAGCGCGGAAGGGGGCCGCCTCGCCGCCCTCGGCGACGATCTGGGCGGTCTTCCCGTCGGGCGTACGCAGCATGACCGCCGGGGCGCCAGGCTGCGAGATGCCACGCACGGTCCCCTGCTCGAGCCGCGCCACGTGCGCGGGCGCTGCTGCGGCGGGGGGAGCCGCGCCGGAGCCGGAGCGGGAGCGCGGCGCCGCGGGGGACGGCGCCGTCACCGGCGCCTCGATCACCACCAGCGACTGCTCGTCGAGCTCGAGGCCGCCGCCCGCCCGGAACTGGACCCGGGCCGAGGACGCGCGGCCGGTCCGCACCGAGTCGTGCTCGCGCAGCTCGAGGCCCTGGCGGGCGCTGGCCCAGGTGAGCCCGCCCGCGCCGCGATGAGAGACGTCCCCGGTCACGGCCGCCAGCGTCGCCACCGCCGGCTGCCCCACAGCACGCTCGTCCGGCTTCCGCGGGCACCCCGCGAGCACCGTCGAGACCAGCACCACCGTCCAGGCTCTGATCATCTCGCGGATTCTCGCAGAGCCGCGCGGCGCACGCAACCGCGCCGTGCGTCGCTGGCAGGCAGCTGACGCGACCGACCGATGCGCCCGGCGATGCGCCGCGGTCGCGCTTGACGCTGCGCAGGGTTCCGGACGAGACTGATCGCGTGCGAGGCTCCCTCAGGCTGCAGCTCTTCAGCGCGCTGGTGCTGCTGCCGGTGATCGTGGCGGCGGCGCTGACCACCGTGGCGATCCGTCTCTTCCGGCAGGACAAGGAGCTCTACGTCTATGATCTCTCCGCGCAGAGCGTGGACCTGGTCGCGCGGAACCTCGCGACCACCCTCGAGAGCCTGCGCCTCCGCGCGGAGCTGAGCCCGAAGCCGCAGGCGCCCTTCCTCGAGCTGCGCCGGAGCAGCGGCGCCGCGGCCACCGCGGACGCGCTGCGCGTGGAGCGGGTCGCGGCCGATCGGCTCCGCGTCACCGCGGTCGAGAGGAGCGCCTCGCTGGTCTTCGAGGTGCGCCCCGAGGCGCTCCTCGATCTGCGGGGCCACGCCGGCGCCCTGCAGCTGATGGTGGTGAGCCGGGACGGCGCGGTCGTCCTCCACGGGGCTCTGGCGCGCGCGCCGAAGCGGGAGGAGCTCCGCGCGGTGGTCGAGCGGCTGCGCATCTTCACCCCCGGCGCACCCCGCGTGGGCAGCCGCGCGGTGGCGCTCGGCGGCCCCTCGCTGGTCGCGTACGCGCGGGTGCCAGGCAGCGACGTTGCCGTGCTGCGGGCGATCCCCGAGCGGGAGGTCTTCGCTGCAGCGCAGCCGCTCATCACCAGCGCGGCGCTCGCCTCCGGCGTCGTGGTCCTGGCGGCGATCCTGGTCGCGCTGGTCCTCGGCGCGGTGGTCATCAGGCCGCTCAGGGTCATGCGCGAGCAGGCGCAGGCCATCATGCGCGGGGAGTACGGCGTCGCCTTCCAGGGCGCCGCCTCCGGCGACCTGGCGCGGCTGCAGGAGAGCCTCAACGCCATGAGCGCCGCGCTGAAGGCGCGCGAGGACGAGCTCTGGCAGATCCAGCACCAGCTCCTGCAGGCCGAGCGGGTCAACACGGTGGCGCGGGTCGCCTCCGGCATCGCGCGCGAGCTGGCGGCGCCGGTCGAGGGCTGCTTCACCTCGGCCAGCCAGCTCCTCGAGGGCGTGCCCGGCTCGAGCCCGCTGCGCCCGCGGCTGGAGGCCGTGATCCGCGAGGCCTCCCGCGCCTCGCAGGTGCTGCAGCGGCTGGTGCGGGTCGAGCGCGAGACCGATCGCGCCGCGCAGGGGAGCCTCGAGGTCGCCCTCGAGGTGGTCGTCACCGAGACCCTGCTGACGGCCGGCCCCGTCCTCGAGCGACGGGGCATCAGCGTCCGCACCGATCTCGGCGAGCCGCTGAGCACCACCGTCCCCAGCCCGGAGCAGCTGCGGAGCGCCCTCCTCGACCTGCTGCTCTTCGTCGCCGAGAGCGCGCGCGAGCGCTCGCAGGTCGTGATCCGCACCGGCCGCCGCGACGGCCAGGTCACGGTGAGCGTCGACTACCGGGGTGAGGTGCTGGCGCCCGGCGAGCAGAGCGGGCTCACCGCGATGAGCGGCCAGGGCAACGGGAAGGGCGGGCTCGTCCTCGCGGTGGCCTCGATGGTGCTCGAGGAGCAGGGAGGGAAGCTGCTGGTCGAGGGCACCGAGGGCGGCAACCACCTCGCCGTGCTGCTCCCGGCGCTCGATCCGGCGGGACCGGTCCCGGCCGCTGCGCGGAAGTGATGCAGCCCATGGGCAAGACCTTCGCAGAGAAGCTCCTCGGCGCCCGCTGCGGCCGCCCGGTGCGAGCCGGCGAGCGGGTGCTGATCGAGACCGACTTCATCATCACCCACGACGACTCGGCCGAGATCGCCCGCTCGCTGCGGGCGAGCGGCCAGCTCCGCCTCTGGGATCCAGCGCGGATCGTCATCGCCCTCGACCACTGCGTGCCTGCCGGCAGCGAACGGATCGCGCGGGACCACCAGGAGGTGCGCGCGCTGGTGGAGGAGCACCGGATCCCCGCCTTCTTCGACGTCCAGCGCGGCGTCTGCCACCAGGTCGCGGCCGAGGAGGGCTTCGCGCTCCCTGGCCGCGTGCTCGTCGCCAGTGACCCTCACGCGACCATGCACGGGGCGCTCGGCGCCCTGGCGAGCGCGGTCACTGCGGCGGAGGCCGCGGGGATCTGGACGAGCGGTCGCGTGGAGCTCGAGGTCCCGCTCACGCTGCGGGTGGAGGTGACGGGGGAGCTGCCTGCCGGCGTCGGCGCCAAGGACGTGATGCTGCACCTGCTGCGCACCCACCCGCTCGCGCCCGGGCGGTGCCGGGCGCTGGAGCTCTGCGGGCCGGCCGTGCGGCAGATGTCCATGGGCGGGCGGATGACCCTCTGCAACATGGCCGCGGTGAGCGGCGCCCGCTTCGCCTACGTGGAGCCCGACGGTGTCACCCTGCGCTACCTGGGCAAGCGCGCGCGCCTCGGCTTCGAGCCGGTCTTCAGCGATCCCGACGCGGGCTTCGAGGGCGTCGTCTCCATCGACGCGAGCACGCTGGTGCCGCTCGTCGCCTGCCCGCACGACGACGGTGAAGCTGACCTTCATCGCGGAGCGTCCGCAGGGGGCGAAACGCACCACGTGGTCCCCGTCAGCGAGGTCGCTGGCCGCCGCATTCACCAGGCGGTGCTCGGCACCTGCGCGGGGGGGAGGGTCGAGGACCTCTGGGCGGTGGCGACGCGGCTCCGCGGCAAGCGCGTGCACCCCGGTGTGCGCCTGCTCGTCTTCCCCGCCTCCCGCGAGGTCTACACCGAGGCGCTGCGCCTCGG
>JAKLHH010000389.1 GCA_022710245.1 Myxococcota bacterium | reverse complement strand
CGCCGGGCGCTGCCAGACCCGGCTGCTGCCGGTGCTCGGCGAGCTCGCCGACGCCGGAATCCTGGAGCTGATCACCTGCGCCGGAACTCACGGGTTCCTGCCGTGCTTCGCCTCGAACCCGGGCACCATCCGCGCGCAGATCTTCTCCGCCGTCGAGGAGCACCAGCGCCTCTTCGGGAGCCGCCCGAAGGGGATGTGGCTGCCGGAGTGCGGGTTCTTCCCGGGGCTGGACAAGGTGCTGGCCGAGGCCGGCGTCCGCTACACCTTCCTCGACGCCCACGGCCTCGAGCACGCCACCCCGAAGCCGCTCTTCGGGGTCAGCGCGCCGCTCTACTGCCCGTCGGGGGTCGCCGTCTTCGGCAGGAACAAGGCGACCTCCAAGCTCGTCTGGAGCGATCGGGTGGGCTACCCCTCGGACCCGAGCTACCGCGAGTACCACCGCGACATCGGCTTCGACCTCGAGCAGTCCTACCTCGAGCAGTTCCAGGCGGCGCCCGGCGTGCGCACCCGCACCGGGATCAAGTACCACCGCATCACCGGGCGCGGCCCCGACAAGCAGCTCTACGATCCCGACGCGGCTCGCGAGACCGCACGCCGCCACGCCCACGACTTCGTCGGCCGCTGCCACGACCAGGTCCAGCGCGCCGACCAGCGCATGCCCTTCCCCGCCGCGGTGGTCTCGCCCTACGACGCGGAGCTCTTCGGTCACTGGTGGTTCGAGGGACCCCAGTGGCTCCACTTCGTGCTGCGCGAGGTCGCCGAGGCAGAGAGCGCGCTGGCGCTGAGCACGCCGCACGAGTACCTCGGCGCCTTCCCCGTCCAGCAGCAGGCGGTGCCCTCGCCGAGCAGCTGGGGACGCAACGGCTACAACGAGCACTGGGTCAACGAGCGGACGGAGTGGCTCTGGCGCCCCCTCTGCGACGCCTCGCTGAGGATGACGCGGGCGGTGCAGGCGCGCGGCGACGCGGCCGGCGACGAGCGGACCAGCGTGGCGCGAGTGCTGCGCCAGGCCGGTCGTGAGCTGCTCCTGGCGCAGTCCTCGGACTGGCCCTTCGCGATCACCAACGCCACCACCGACCAGTACGCGCGCCGGCGCTTCCTCGACCACCTCAACCGCTTCCACGCGCTCCTCGACGACCTGGAGGCGGGCAGCATCGACCTCGAGCGCCTCGCTGCCCTGGAGCTGATGGATGCCATCCTCCCCCAGCTCGACTACCGCCACTTCGCCGAGGCTCCATGAGACCCGCGGGCCCGATGACGCCGGAGCCGGAGGCGGTGCCGCCTGTCTTCCGCACCGCGCGCGGGCGCTGTCAGCCGCTCGGGGCGACCCCGAGGAGCAGCGGGCTCAACTTCGCCGTCTTCTCGCGCCACGCGACGCGGGTGAGCCTGGTGCTCTTCCGTGGCGACGCGGGCGAGCCGCTGGCCGAGATCCCGCTCGACCCGTCCATCAACAAGACGGGCGACATCTGGCACATCCTGGTCTACGGGCTGACGCCCGACATCGCCTACGCCTACCGCGTCCACGGGCCGCTGGCGCCCGAGGCCGGGCACCGCTTCGACCCGCGCTTCCTGCTGATCGATCCCTACGCGCCCGACGTCAGCGGCGCCAGCGAGTGGGGCGGCATGGCCGCCGAGCCGCGGCCAGGGGTGCCGATGCGGGCCGCGCGGCGCAGCCGCGTCCTCCTCGACGACTACAAGTACAGCTGGGAGGGCGACGTGCCCCTCTCCACGCCGATGGGGCGCACCGTCATCTACGAACTCCACGTGCGCGGGTTCACCCGGCACCCCTCCTCCGGGGTCCTCCGCCCCGGGACCTTCAGCGGCCTCTGCGAGAAGCTCCCCTACCTGAAGGCGCTCGGGGTCACCGCGGTCCAGCTGATGCCCGCGCTCGACTTCGACGAGCTCGACCAGGTCCACAGCGACCCGGCGACGGGCCAGCTGCTGAAGAACTACTGGGGCTACTCCCCCGTCTCCTTCTTCGCGCCGAAGGCCTCCTACGCCCACGACACCGCCGCGCCGGTGCGCGAGTTCAAGGACATGGTGAAGCGCTTTCACCAGGAGGGCATCGAGGTGATCCTCGACGTGGTCTACAACCACACCTGCGAGGGCGACGAGCGAGGCCCCAACGTCTGCTTCCGCGGCCTCGACAACTCGATCTACTACATGCTCGACAGGCGCGGCCGCTACTACAACTTCTCCGGCTGCGGCAACACGGTCAACTGCAACCACCCGGTGGTGCGAGACCTGATCATCAACAGCCTCACCTACCTCGTCGACGAGCTCCACGTCGACGGCTTCCGCTTCGACCTCGCCGCCATCCTCGGGCGCGGGCCGCAGGGCGAGGTGCTCGCCGACCCGCCGCTCATCCGGCACATCGCCGAGCACCCGGTGCTCGCCGGGGTGAAGCTGATCGCCGAGGCCTGGGACGCCGCCGGCCTCACCCAGCTCGGCAAGTTCCCGGTCTGGGGGCGGTGGGCGGAGCTCAACGGGGTCTACCGCGACGACGCCCGCCGCTTCATCCGCAGCGAGGCGGGGGCGACGAGCGCGATCTCGAAGCGCATCTGCGGCAGCCTCGATATCTACGGCGACTCCGCGCGGCACCCGTACCACTCGGTCAACTTCATCACCTGCCACGACGGCTTCACCCTGAACGATCTGGTGAGCTACAACCACAAGCACAACCTCGCGAACGGCGAGGAGGGCCGCGACGGCGCCCACGACGACCTCAGCTACAACTGCGGGCACGAGGGGCCGACGGACGACTTCTTCATCAACGCCACCCGCCAGCGCCAGATCCGCAACTGCTTCGTCCTCCTCCTCACCTCGCAGGGCGTGCCGCTCCTGCTCCAGGGCGACGAGCTCGGCCGCACCCAGCGAGGCAACAACAACGCCTACTGCCAGGACAACGAGATCTCCTGGGTCGACTGGAGCCTGGCCGAGAGGAACGCAGGCCTGCTCCGCTTCGTGCGCATGATGATCGGCCTGCGCCGTCGGCACTTCGCGCTGACGCGCGAGGAGTTCTGTAACCGCGTGGCCTGGCACGGGACGCGGGTCGGCGACCCGGACTGGACGGGCAAGAGCCGCACCCTCGCCTTCACCCTCCACGGCTGGCACGGCGAGCCCGACATCTACGTGATGTTCAACACGCACTGGGACCACCAGCGCTTCAACCTGCCGCCCGTGCGCGGTCAGTGGAACTGGCGACGCCTGGTCGACACCAACCTCGCCAGCCCCGAGGACATCGTCGAGCAGGAGCACGCGGTGCCGCTGCAGCCCGCCGACCACTACGTCTGCGTGCCGCGCTCCGCGGTCATCTTGATCTCGCCGCGGTGACGCGCCGCGCTCTCTCGCTACCAGCGGAACCTAGACGCTCAGCAACTCATCGAGTCGCGAGCGTGGCACCTGCAGCGTCGCGATGCCTACCGCGATCCTCGCCCACGCCGCGTCGCTCGCCGAGAGGGAGGGCGTCGCGCGCTGCAGCAGGTCCTCGAGCGAATCCCAGCGCACCGCCAGATGGCCAGGCCGCACGAGCTCGCGCAACGCCTCCAGACGGCGGCGCGCCAGCGGCCGATCGCCGAGGAGCAGCGCTGCTAGCACCGCCAGCGCCGAACAGCCGCCGAGGTCGACGTGCCACTGATGCAGATCCTCGAGCGGGCCATGAACGACGGTCGCGCCGGCGCCCCGCCCGACCTCGCCATACGCGCTCAGCGCTGCCGCGATGGCGCCAGGCTCGACCGCCGCACCGCCGCCGGCCCGCTCGAAGCGCTCCCGGGCCGCCTGCCCCTGCTCCGACGAGAGCAGCAGGCAACCCTGGGCGAGCAGCGCGAGCGACAGCTCGGCCGGACAGTCCGCCTCGACGATCAGGCGATCATAGCAGGCCAGCGCCTCGGCCTCGCGGTGGGCCGCGCATAGCGCTGCAGCAAGACCTTGCAGCCCGCTGCCCAGGAGACCCCGCGAGGCCTGCACGCGGTCGAAGTGCGACAGCGCCTCCTCGGCGCGACCAGCTCGCAGCAACGCCCAGGCCAGCCGCGCGCGCTGACTCGGCTCCAGGTCGGCCGCGGCGAGCGCCTGCTCCACCTCGGGCACGACCTCGTGCAGGCGCCCGAGGCGGAAGAGCACCTCGGCTTGATTGGCCAGCAGGTAGCTCGCCTGGCTCAGCGAGCGGGCCTGCTCGAGCGCCGCCAGCGCCTCGCCCGGCTCCTCCTTCTGGACATGGCAGAGCGCCACCTGGTTGAGGGTGCTGGCCCGCCGGGCCGGCTGATCCTGGCGCTCGAGCGCGGTGCGCAGCGAAGCCAGCGCGTCGTCGAGACGGCCCAGAGCTCGGAGCACCTGCCCGCGCCGAAACCAGATCCAGGGCTGGCCGGCCGAGAGCGCGAGCGCCTCGTCGAGGGTCGCCAGCGCGTCCTGCCAGCGACAGGCGTCGGCGGCGGCGTCGCCTGCCTCGCGCAGGTACCGCCAGCGATCGGGGGCGTCCCCGGCCAGCTTCTGCAGCGCTGCGCGATGCTCCTCGAGGGCGGCGGCCGGGCGCTCGAAGATGTCCTGCAAGACCCGCCCGCGCTGGTGGTGCGCGTAGGCGATCCGTGTGGAGCTGGCATCGAAGAGCTCGAGGGGGCGGTACTGCTCGACGCGCTCGCGCAGGGCGGCGAAGCCCCCCTCGTCGAGCTCGGCGAAGGAGAACCCGAGCCGCCGCAGACGTGCGAAGAGCGGCCGCGTCGGCAGGTCTCCGATCAGCTCGCGGGTCAGCGCGGGGCCGGCGTCAAAGGCGCCCAGCGCGTCGAGCCTGGGAAATGCGCGCCCCTCGAGCATGGGAGCGAGGTGGATGAGGCGGACCGCCCCGTCCCCCAGGTTCGCGTTGCGCTGGCCGAGATGCAGCAGCAGGCAGCCGAGCTCGGGCCAGTCGAGCGCGAGCAGCGCCTCGACCCAGTCGCGGCCCAGCCAGCCCGGCGCGCCCGGCCAGCTCGGCGCGGCGAGCTCGAAGGAGCGCAGCCTGAGGCCGGCCAGCCCGCCCAGCGACCCCGGCCGCACCGGCTTGTTGAGCAGACGGATCGAGAGCGACTCGAGGGCCGGGAGGCTGCCGAGCAGGGCTGAGACCGGCTGGACCACCTCCTGCTTCGCGTGACCGGCCAGGCCGATCCGCAAGGCACGCAGTCCGCGGGGCAGGCTGCTGCGCAACCGCTCGGCCAGCTGCTGCTGCCCCGTCGAACGGGGCCAGCTCTCGACGAGATCGACCTCCTCGAGAAGGAGCAGGGCCGCGTCCTCGAGCAGCGGGCCCAGCTTCTCGGCCAGGCCGCTCCACGGGCGTCCCCGGGAGCGCACCGCACGGACAAACCCGAGCCGCCACTCGAGGGTCACGCTCTCCGGCGGCCAGCCCTCGAGCAGACGGGCTTCGATGCTGCGCGAGAGCTCCTGCGCGCGCTCGACCACCGCCGGATCCTGGCCAGCCTCGGCCAGCCTCAGCTCGAGGGCGATGAGCTCGCCGCGCGGGTCGCCCTGCGCCTGCAGCCAATCAGCATAGACGAGCCGAGCTTCGACCGAGGTCGGATCGGCGAGGAGCGTGGCGGTCAGCGGGCTGGTCGGCGCGGGCACGGCGGAGCCAGCTTAGCACCGTCGCGGCTCATCAGCGCTCCGGTCAGCGCGCGTCATCGCGCGGTCTGGAAGACGCAGACCTGGAAACCCTGGAGCGCGACGAGCTTGACCCGATCCGCCCCGGGGGACGGCACGAAGACGTGGCGGTCCTGCCGGCCGACGCCTGGCTTCGGCACCGCCGAGCAGGGATCGGGGACGGGGGCTGCTGGAGCGACCGTGCGTACGAGCGAGCAGCTTCCCCCCACACGTTCCCGGATCTCGTACTTGATGGTGGACAGCGTGTCGCAGTCCCCCCAGGCTTTGATCACCGCGCAGGTGTTGCGCGACCTGGCTCGACCTCGAAGCAAACTCTGCGCGCAGCATGACCAGCGGCACATCGCTCGTCGCGGGCGGCCGGCCCGGTGAAGAGCGGCACACGGTGGACGCCATCGGGCGCAGGGTGAACCCCGCGGCGGCGAGACTGCGGCGACGCCGCGACGGCGGCACGGCTTGTACTCGAGCGAGGCCCCGCGGCTATCTGGCGAGGACCAGCAGCTTGTTGGCCTCGTAGCTGGCGATGACCACCTCGACCGTGCCGTCGCCGTCGAGATCGGCGACGGTGACGCCGGCCTGGGGGAGGTTCTGCGCCAGCACGTGGGTGGTGAAGGTCCCCGGCGCCGTCTGGCGCAGCCAGTAGATGCTGGGGTCGCCGTCGCCGGACACCACCAGGTCGATCTTGCCGTCACCGTCGAGGTCGCCCCAGGCGAAGACCCCCGGCGCGCCCTGCGGCGCCATGGGGGGCGACTTGCGCGACTGGATCCCGGTGGCGAGCGCGCTCGAAGTCCAGGGCTGCCTGGGGTCAGCCGGGAGCTGCATCAGGAACACGCCCGAGGCGGGATCGGTGGGGCGATCGAGGGTGTTGGTGTGGTTGGCGAGGACGACGGCGGCCTTGCCGTTGCCGAGGAGGTTCTGCACCAGCGACAGCTGGATCGCCGGTCCCACCTGGGTGGCCGCGACGTGCCTGGTCCAGCCGGCGCTCGTGCGCTCGAACCAGACCGCGGACTCGTTGGCGACGAAGTACTCGGCGGAGACGACGTCGAGATCGCCGTCACCGTCGAGGTCGACCACGCTGGGGAAGCTGCCACCGCCGGCGCCGACGGCGACCGGCGTCTTCTTGAAGCGATCCGCGGAGGCCGGGTCGCCCACGAAGATCTGGGTCTGCGCGTCGCTCGCGCCGAAGAGGTTCTTGCTCTCACCGACGGTGACCAGATCCGGGACCTTGTCGCCGTCCACGTCGACGTGCTCGGCGTGGTGGTAGAAGAGCGGCGCGCCGGAGGCGACCACGTCGTGCCGCTTCCAGCCGCCGCTCGCGCTCTCCAGCCAGGCCAGGCCGCCGCAGTTGAAGGGCACGCAGGCCAGGAAGCCGTAGGGCAGCAGCAGGTCCTGGTCGCCGTCACCGTCGATGTCGGCGGCGCTGACCCGGTTCGGGAA
>JAKLHH010000388.1 GCA_022710245.1 Myxococcota bacterium | reverse complement strand
GCAGCTCGCCCAGCTCCCTGGTGACGGCCACCTCCAGCAGCTGGCTCCGCATGAGGTTGAGCGCGGACTCGAGGAGCTGGTTGACGTTCGCCTCGTCCCGCTCGCTCTCGGGGCGCGAGAAGCTCTTCAGGTCGCTGACGATGCCCGCGATGCGCTTGGTCCCCTCCAGGGACTCATCGATGACGCAGGAGATGTCCTCGAGGATGCCACCGAGCTTCGCCCGCTGCTTGAACGCGTTCAGGTCCTGCAGCAGCTCGCGCGTCCGGCAGAGGTCGTCGCGCCGCACGGCCGCCTCGAGCTCCTGGAAGCGGCCGACCAGATCGGTCAGGGTCGTCGAGTAGCCCCTGAGCGTCTCCAGGTTGCAGGTGATGAAGGTCATCGGGTTGTTGACCTCATGGGCCACGCCCGCCGCGAGGAGGCCGATCGCGGCCATCTTCTCGGCCTGCACCAGCAGGGCCGCCTGGTCCCGCACCATGACCCCCAGGTCGCGGTTCATCGTCTCCAGGTCCTGGTTCGCCGTTCGCAGCTCGAGCGTGAGCGACTCCTGGGTCCGCTCGAGCTCCCACTGCCGGCAGAGCGCGCGGGCGAACTGCTTGATCTCCTCGCGGTTGAACGGCTTGCGCAGGTAGAAGACATCATCTCGCTTCACGACCCGCAGGATGTCCTCTGGCGTCTGCTCGCTGTAGGCCGTGACGAACACGGCCTTCAGCCGCGGATCGACCTCCCAGAGCCGTCGCACCGTCTCGGCCCCATCGATCCCCGGCATCTTCATGTCGACGAAGGCGGCGGCGAAGGGCAGCCCCTGCTCGAGGCCGGCGCGCAGCGCGCGGATGGCCTCCTCTCCGTCGGCGACCAGCTGGGTCGTGAACCGCGGCTCCGGGTGCGGCGCGGGGCCGGCCGCCTCTCCGAAGAGCGCGGCCCCAGCCGCGAGGAGGTCGTCTGCGGCGGGTGGGGCCAGGATGCGCTGGTAGGTCTCCTGCACCGCGGGGTCGTCGTCGACGATCAGGATCCGATGGCTCTGGGTCATGCTGGCGCTCCGTCCGCCGGGAGCTTGCTCTCCTTGTGCTGGAAGGAGATCGATACGGTCGCGCCCTTCTCCTTGCCGGGGCTGTGAACCAGGAGCTCGCCGCCCTGCGCCTCGACGAACATCTTGCAGTAGTAGAGGCCGAAGCCCGACGAGCCCTTGGTTGACCGGCCAAAGGCGATGCTCAGCGCGCCGCCCTCGATCCCGACGCCGGTGTCCGTGACCTCGCAGCCCACCCGTCCATCGCCGGCGAGCGTGACGATGGTGATGGACCCGCCGGCCGGCCGGGGCAACGCCGCGATGGCCTCACAGCTGTTCTTGATCACGTTGATGAAGACCTGGGCGAGGCGGTTGCGGTCGACGAGGAGCCGCGGGAGGTCAGGGGCGTAGCGTCTCTCGACGCGGATCCCATGCCTGCCGATGAGGCCTCGCTGCATCTGCAGGACGTCGTCGATGAGCTGGTTCAGAGAGGCCCACTCCTTGGTGTCCTTCTCCCGCGTCGCGTAGGTCTGCTGCAGCCGGAGCAGGTCCGAGACGTGTCCGAGGGCCAGGTTGAGCTGGGTGAGGTTCTCGTCGACAGCGTCGCAGCACTGGCGCAGGGCGGCGGTCAGAGCATGGGCGTAGGCGAAGACCTGTCTCCCCCTGGGGTCAGCGGTGACGTACACGTGGAGATCGCCGTGATGATCGCGCAGGTCACTGTAGCACTTGTCGAGATAATCGACGACCTGCCGGAGCCGCTGGGTGGCGATGGCGTCGACGTGGGAGCGCAGCGGGGTGACGGCGTTGCCGATGTTGTGGAGGACCATGGCGCCGAGCTGGGCGCGACCGGCCTCCATGGCCTTGGCCACGAGCTGCTTCTGGGTCGCCGCGAGCGCCTCGGTGCGCGTGGCGATCAGATCCTCCAGCTCCGCCTGATAGCGCCGCAGCGCCGTCTCGCTCTCACGGAGGGCTGCCTCGGCGCGATGCCGCGACTCGATCTCCTGCAGCAGGGCCAGGTTCTTCTCCGCCACCTCGGTCTCCCGCTTGTGGGACTCGTCGAGCCTGGCTGCCAGGAGGAGGTTCTGGGCGATGGTGCGGACCAGGAGCCACGCCGCCGCCAGGAGGACCACGGCCACGCCTCCCATCGCCAGGAGGATCCCGCCGGGCTCGAGCTCTCCCTTGACCCGCGAGGCTCGCGCGACGGTGACCAGGCGAAAGGGCGTCCCCTGGAGCGGGATGCGAACCGCGAGGAGGTCCTCCTTCGTCCCGCCGTGCGTCACCGCGACCAGCTCCTCGACGGCCTGGCCTGGCGCGCGGCGTGGGGACCAGCGCGCCGTCGCGGAGCCGAAGGGCGGTCGGGCGGCGACGCAGTCATCGGTCGGCGCCCGGTCGATGCAGACGTGCGTGTGGTCGTCGGCCGCCAGGTGCCGCCGCAGCGGCGCGAGGTCTACCCAGGCGACGAGCTGTCCGGTGTGCTTCTGCTTGTAGTAGTAGGGCATGGTGACGAGGGTGTGCTGCTCGTCGGTGGCGCTCGAGACGAAGCTGGGGTCGACCTTGCCCGGAGTCAGCAGCGCGCGCCGCTGCGGCAGGGGCCACTCGCCGGGGTGCGTGTCGACCAGGGGCTCACCGTCCTCGGCGATGAAGGCGAGCCGACGATAGATCGGCGGCCCTCCGAGCCCTCGATCGTTCAGCAGCTCACGGAGGGCGCGGTCGATGGCGAGGAGGCTGGCTTGAAGCCCGTAGCGCATCGACATGCCGAGCGCCCGGCTGGCGAAGTAGACCGCGAGCTCCGGCCGCGCCGCGAGGCGCCTCACATCGTCGCTCCGCTCATGGAAGAAGCGGTCGGCGCGCGCCGCCAGGCCCTCGGCGTCGCGACGGAGCTCGTCGAGGTTGGAGTCGCGCAGCTTGACCTGGGCCGAGTAGTTGGCGGTCAGGAGGACGGCGATGTAGCCGACGATGAGCGTCGCGACGAGGGCGAAGGCGAGGAGGAGCCTGAGCCGATTCCAGCCGAGTCGAGGACCGCGCCGCTGACCCCCTCGCCTGGCATGGGACATCACCTCTCCTTCGCCTTGGCGAAGAAGTCAGGGTAGTACCTGTAGACGGCCGGGTAGTACTTGCGGACGAGCCGGCCGTAGAGGCCGTCCTTCTGGCTGCGGGCGAGGAAGGCGTTGAAGGCCGCGCGGAGCTTCGGCGAGTCTTTGGTGAAGGCGGCGCCCATCATCTGCACCTCGGAGATGGGCCCGATGATCTTCAGCTTGCCGGGCCAGGTCTCCAGCGCGATGAGTGCGTCCGGGACGTCGAGCAGGGTCGCCTCGGCGTCGTTGTTCAGCACCGCCGCCGCCAGCTCGCTGAGCCCGCCCTTGAAGAGGGTCACCTTGGCGCCGGTGTCCTTGATGCGGTAGAGCGACGGGTCGAGGCAGGTCTTGGCCTTGCCGAGCAGCGTGCGCTTCCTGAGGAGCGCCTTCACCGCCGCGATGTCGTCATTCAGGATCCCGCTCGGCTTGATCGGCTTCAGCGGCGAGTCGGCGCGCGCCACCAGCCAGACCTGCGTCGGGAAGGTCGGGATGGAGAAGTCCACCACCTTCTGGCGCCAGGGGAGGATGGTGAAGCCGTTGGCGACCACGTCGCCGCGGACCGGGGCGGGGCCGAGCACCTTGACCTCGTCTCCCTTGGCGCGGACTCGCTGGCCGATGAGATCCGCGACGGCGTCGTCCCAGGTGGTCGCCACGTAGACGTACTTCACGCCCAGGTGCCGGGCGAACTGGGTCAGGAGCTCCACGTCCATCCCGTCGCCGCTGCCGGTCACGAAGTTGGCGTACGGGATGCCCAGGTGTCGGAGCACCCCGCGCTTCTTGAGCTCGGGGAGATCCGCGCGAGCCGGGACGGTGACCAGACCGGCGACCACGAGCCCGAGGAGGCTGCCCCACGTCCGTGCCGAGCGTCGCTTGAGCATGCGTATCCTCCCCGTGTCGCCCGGCAGCCTGCTCGCATCGTCGGGTTCTGACGCTCGAGAATAGCGGAAAGCTCCGGCGCCGTGAAGTGCGCTGCGGATGCGGCCCACCCGCCAGCGACGGAGCGTGTGCCCCGGCCGGCACCCCGCTGCACGCGGCGCGCTGTGTGCACGCGCTGTACGCGGCGCCGGTGTGCGGGGGCTGCCAGCGCGGTGGGCCGTGTTCGCGGTGGACGCGGCGGGCCGTGGACCGGCTGTTCGCGTCGAAGACCGACGCAGCGAAGACCGACCCGCTCCCGAAGGACGCGAGCAAGACGCAGTAGCCATGCGAGGGGGGCCTTGCCCCCCGCACCGCGAGCGGCCTACCCTCTCCCTGCACTCCTGATGAACGAGGTCCCATGCGTCGTCTGCACGCGCTCCGCGCCGTCCTGCCGCTCGCTGTCCTGCCGCTCGCTGTCCTCCCGCTCGCTGTCCTCCTCGGCTTCGCCCACCTCCTCGGCGGCTGTCACCCGCCGCCACCACCCGCGGTCGGGCCGCAGGGCAGCGCCCCCGCGAAGCCGGCGACGTCTGGCGGCTTCGAGCTCGAGGCCGTCGTGCGCGAGGTGGACCCGGGGCCGCTCGACTCGCCGTACCCGAAGCTCGAGGCGCAGCTCCGCGCCGCGGTGGAGCAGCGGATCGCGCCCTTCGCCACGCCCGCCAGCCGCCTCGCGAGGGCGACCGCGATCGTCAGCGCGCTGCGCGCCGAGCCGACGAACAGCAACCGGTTGAGCGAGGCGCTCGGCGAGGCAGTCCAGGCCCACCGCCTGCTCGAGCTCCTCGTGCTGGCGCCGGAGTGCCTGGAGCAGGCACAGGCGCTGGAGCTCCTCGCCGAGCTGGGACCAGGCGGCGCTGTCCGCACGCGCCTGCTGACGCCGCTACAGGAGCGCGGCGGAGAGAGCCTCGCCTTCCTTGGCGCGCTCGCGGACGCGGCGGGGCGAGGCGAGAGGTTCCTCGCCGCGCGCCTGCTCCGCGCGAAGCAGCCGGTGCTGGTGGCCAAGGGCCTGCACGCGGCCGCTGCCTACGCGCACGCCGCCGAGCGCTTCGCCCGCGAGGCGGTGCTCCGCGCGGAGGCGGTCAAGCGCCTCGGGGAGGCGGCGAGCCGCGAGCAGTGGCTGCGCCTCGCCGACGCCCACGCCCTCGCGGACCAGGTCGGGGAGGCGGCCGCGGCGCTGGAGCGCGCGAAGCAGGCGAGGGTGGAGAGCGCCGAGCACGCCGCGAGCTGGGAGCGAACCGCGACGGCGAGCGTCGCGCAGGCGCGGGAGCTGCAGCGCCTGGGCGCGGCGGGCAGCGTCGAGCAGGCGCTCGTCCGCGCCCGGGTGCTGCTACGAATGGGGCGCACCGTGGAGGCGCTCGCGCTCGGCAAGGAGTGGCGCCGGAAGACGCCGCGCGACGCGCGCGCCCTGGTGATCATGGCGCGCGCGACCATGGCCGGCGCCAGGGACATGGCGACGCTCTACCGGCGCTTCGGCGAGGCGCTCGCGATCGTCGAGCAGGGCAAGACGCTCGAGCATCGCGACGGCAGCTACTGGGGGCTGCTGATCGGCCTCGCCGCGCACGTCCTCCCCAAGCGCTCGCTCGCTGCGGCGCAGGCGCGGGGCGATCGCGAGGCGTTCTTCGACGTGGTCGGCGGCGCGCTCGGCGAGCTCAAGACCTGGAACGCCGAGCACGCGCGCTACGCGCCCGCCAAGGCGGAGGTGCTCGCCTTCATCGTCGACGCGATGATCGAGCTGTTGCGCCTGCGCAAGAGCAAGGACCGCGCGGCGATCGCAGCCTTCGCGCGCGGCCGCCACGCGCCTGCGCTCGCCCTCGCGCGCAAGCACCCGCGCGAGGTGGACGCCTATCAGCTCGGGCTCGCCGCGGCGATGCTGGCGCCCGACGCGAAGATCGCGCTCTCGCTCATGGCGAGCCCGCCTCCGGCGCCTCCCGAGGAGGAGCAAGACCTCCACCTCAGGCGCGCGCAGGTCCAGGTGGCGCTCGCGGGGCTCTGGCGCGACCCGGCGGCGGCCCGCGCGGCGCTCGTCATGCTGGAGCAGGTGCCGGTGAAGGGGAGCGGCCCGCGCGGCGCCCTGAGCGCCGAGGTGCGCGGCGACGCCTGGGCCATCATCGCGCTCCACGGCGAGGTCTCCGGCGCCACCGAGGCCTGGCAGAAGGCGCGCGAGAGCTTCGGGCGCGCGATCCATGACGCCGACGAGAGCCACCGGGCCAAGCTGCTCAACAACCTCGGCGTGGTCGCCGCACGCCTGGGCGACGCGGCGAACGCGAAGACGAGCTGGGAGGCGGTCGCGGCCTACGCGAGCGACCGCAAGTGGGTCAGCCGCGTCAACCTTGCCAGCCTCGACGCCGCGGCGGGCAAGTGGGCAGAGGCGCGCGAGGCGCTCGACAAGCTCGCCACCGAGCAGGCAAACGAGGCGGGCGAGGCGGGCAAGCCAGCGCCGGAGAGCTCGCTGCCCGTCGAGCTCCTCCACTGGCTGCGCGCCGCTGCGAAGGCCGAGCGCCGCGCCGCTCGCGTGAAGGAGCTCGACAAGGTGCTCCGCGCCGCGACGGCCAAGGCGAAGCGGGAGCAGACCTTCGGCGCGCCACCCTCGGGGCCACGGTCCCTCCACACCTTCGGGCTCTTCCAGCTGAACCTCGGCGCCGCGTCGCTGCGCGAGAGCTACGTCCTCGAGCTGGTCCTCGCCGGCGAGCCCTGGCTGATCCTGCCTGCCCCGGCGCGCTGACCCCACAGTTCACCTGAGTCGCCCCCCGCTGGGTGGGTCTCTTTCGCCGCCTGCCATGGCGTGGGTGAAGGAGACGGTCGGACGGGGGGGGGGACGGGACCTGGCGGCGCCGCTCGACGTGATCGGCAAGGCGCTGGAGCGGGTCTACCTCGAGTGAGGGCGGGTCCTCGGGAGGCGCGGGCGCGCTCGTCTCGGCGCCGTCACCGGACGGCGAGGCCACGACACGGGGACCCCGATCGGCTGCCCGCCGCTGGGGGACAGCGTCACATCGCCGGTCAGCGCTTGAGGCGCCCGGTCCACGCCGTCCCGGTCCACGCCGTCCCGGTCCACGCCGTCCGGTCCACGCCGTCCCGGTCCACGCCGTCCCGGT
>JAKLHH010000387.1 GCA_022710245.1 Myxococcota bacterium | reverse complement strand
GCGAGGGCGGGACCCCGTAGACCTCGAAGTAGTTGTGGTCCCACTTGGCGAGCGGCACCCCGTCCACGTCGATGCGGTCGTTGGCGAGGTCGACGTAGTCGTCGAGGAAGTCGTTCTCCTTGTAGTCGTCCTTGCCCGGGGTGCGCGACCAGAAGATGAAGGGCACCCAGTCGTCGGAGAGGTCGACGATGGTCAGCCCGCGCGAGCGAGCGTCGTCGAGGTCCATCGCGCGGCGCGCGCCGTCGATGTAGGCCCAGACCCGCCGGTCGGCGGGGATCGCGGCGGCCGGCGGCGCCGCCGCCTTGCCGTCGCCGGTCGCCTCGGCGACCCGGGTCTGACGGCCCTCCTTGAGCGGCGTCCCTGCGGCCGGACAGCCGAGCCCGGCGAGCGCCAGCGTCACGAGGGAAGTGCAAACAACTCGCATGCGGACCTCACGAGCGGTAACTGTTGGCGGCCGATCTGGGACCGGCAGGGGCTCACCTGCGGCGAGCCGAGCGAGCGACATGTCACGCATGACCATTATCCGGTGAAGGGGAGGGGTCTTCCTCCCCGGCGCGGATGATATCACGCGGGGGCATCATGGCCACCCGGGGGATCGACGTCAATCCTCCTCGCGCTCCTCGCGCCTCACGAGGTTGGCCGTCGCGCCGCGCGCGAGCACCGGTAGAGGTACAGCACAGCTCCGCGGCGCTTGGCACCACCCGTCGTGCGGTGCTACGGTCGCAGCGTGATCCGCCTCGCCGTCCTCGCGCTGCTCCTCTGCGCCGCGCCCGCCTGGGCGCAGGCGCCGCGGGGTGAGCTCTCCTCTCCCGATCCGGCGCGCCGTCAGGCGGCCGCGCGCCGCGCGGGCGAGACCGGCGACGCCGCCGCGGTCCCCGCGCTCCTCGAGCTGCTCCGCGACGAGCAGGCCGCGGTGCGCGCCGAGGCGGCGCGGGCGCTCGGGCGGCTGCGCGCGCGCGACGCGCTGCGCGAGCTCACCGTCCTCGCGCAGGCGGACTTCGACCCGGGCGTGCGCGAGGCCGCGGCCGCCGCCGTGCGCACCATCGACGTCCGCTCCTTCGCGGGCACGCTGGCGACGAGCGACCTGCCGCCGGTGCGCCCGGGGCCGCCGCCGCCGCCGCCGCCGCCACGCTCTCGCGCCGTCTTCCTCGCGGGGGGCGCGGTGCTGAGCGCCCTGCGCGCCTCGGAGAGCGCGGCCGCCCTGGCCGGTGCCGGGCTGCGCTGGGCGCGGGCCGACGTGCAGCTCTCGCTCTCCTTCCCGGCGCTCGCGCTGCTCGGCCAGGTCCGGGTGAACCTCCTCGTCGGCCTCTGGCTGGTCCCCTACCTGACCGCCTCCTTCGCCGTCTCCTACAACCTCGGCGAGGGCCGCGAGCCGACCCTCTCGCTGGCGGGCGGCGGCGGGCTGCGCCTGCGCCTCGTGCCCCGGCTCCACCTCTACGTCGAGGTGCAGGCCTGCAAGGTGCTCGTGGACTCGGAGCCGGCTGGCTCGGCGGTGGAGCCGCGGACCTTCTCGCTGCCGGTCCTGGCCGGCCTCACGCTGGAGCTCTGAGCGATGCCTCGCCTCTCGCTGCTCCCGCTGCTGCTGCTCGCCCTGGCGGCCTGCACCGAGTCGCCCTTCGCGCCGGCGCCGGCGAGCGTCAACTGCGGGGCCGCCGACCGCCCCTGCGCGCTCGGCTGCAGCGAGAGCTGCGCGAGCCGCGTGGTGAGCGCGGCCACGGCCTGCATGATGACCCTCGAGGGCACCTTCTCGGCGAGCCGCGAGACCTGCGGCTTCCCCGACGGGAGCGCGGTCCGCTTCGGCGGGCCGGTGCCGGCCGTCCCCGGGCCGCGCGGCTGGGACCTGACGCTGGAGCGCGGCGGCGCGCTCTGCCTCGGCCTCACCCAGCAGCCAGCCAGCGAGGGTGGCCCGGCGCGCCTGGAGCTGCGCACGCCGCAGGGCGACTACAGCCAGGAGCTCTGGCTCGCCAGCGCGCCGGACGCTCGCGCCGCGCTCGACGGCCGCGCGCCGGACGGCCGCGCGCTCTGGCCCCCCGCCGCGAGCCGGCTGCAGGTCCGCTGCCCGGACGGCCGCACCCTGGTGGCGCAGGGTCTGCGCTGCGGCTGCGGCGACGCGGGCTGCGCCGGGCCGCCGCTCGTCGAGCTGCTGGTCGAGGCGCCCAAGGGGCAGGCGCTGGTCTTCAGCCTGCGCAGCGGTGGAGGGGAGCGGACGCCCCTCTTCACCTGTCGCTGAGCGGCTGGCCGGCTGCGCCGCAAGATCGCCACCGCACCCTCCGTAGACTCTCCTGCCGGGCTGATCGTAAGATGTCGGCCCGCGCCGATCGAGACGAGCCACGGAGAGAGTGCGATGAGACGAGCCCTCGCTGTCAGCCTGGTCCTCACCCTCCAGGCAGGGAGCGCCCTCGCGCTACCCTGGCCGAGCGGCAAGGCCGGCGTCCCCGCGAGGGGGAGCCTGCAGGGGTCGGTCGGGCGCTGGAAGAGCATGGAGAGCTGCGTCGAGGAGGTCACCGCGGCGCTGCCCGCGGAGGCCGCCTCGCAGGTGCTCGGCCTCGACCCGGTGGAGCTCATCTGCGTCAGCCGCCAGGCCGCCGCCAAGGATGACCCCGAGGTCTGCCGCCGCGACCTGAAGGACTACAACCAGCGCAACCAGTGCCTGCGCTTCTGCGCCGTCTACATCGGCCGCCCGCTCGACTGTCCGGTCAAGGGCTGGCCGAGCTACCGCGAGGGGCTCTGCCAGGCGCTCGCCTCCCGTAACCCCTCGCTCTGCCTCGCGGTGCCCACCGAGCAGCGCGCGGTCTGCCGCGCCGTGCTCCAGGGCGAGTCCCACTGCGGCGCCCTCGACGCGCAGCACCGCCCGCAGTGCCGGCGCGAGGCGCAGGTCTGGCGCGGGGTGGTCAAGTCGCTCGCCGCGACGCTCCCGGCGAGCTACAAGCCGTCGCTGGAGATGCGGGCGACGGCCATCACCTCCGGGGTCTCGCTCCCGACCGGCGCGGCGCAGTTCAAGTCGACCGCGCTCGACCACGGGATCCTCCTCGCCGACCAGGCCGGCAGCGGCGACTGGCTCGCGCTGGACCGCAACTTCGCCCCGCAGGAGACCTACAGCTACTCGAGCTCGCCGCCCCTCGAGCTCGAGCTGCAGGTGACCATCCCCGCGACCGGCACCGGCACCGTCTCGATCGGGGCGAGCACGGCCCAGGCCAAGGTCAACTTCCGCGAGACCTCCAGCTACCGCTATCGCACGCTGCAGGCCTCCTCGGGGACGGTGAGCATCAGCAAGCTCGGCCGCAGCCTGGCCGGCCAGGTGACTGGCACCTTCTCCCTCGAGCTCACCGACGGGGTGGACAAGGTCAAGCTCGAGGGCCAGTTCGACACCTTCGTGCGCGAGCTGGTCCCGCTCGCCAACGTGGCCTCCTACATGCGCTACCGCACCGGCGGGAGCTCCTCGGGCTACAGCTACGGCACGCTCTCGCCCGACGACGTGAAGAAGCACCAGGCGCGGATCCACAAGGTCAAGGACGGCCTCTACGACATCGACCCCAGCCTGCGCGACGAGCTGGTGCAGGACACCAGCAAGCTCACCGACTCGGGCAGCATCAGCAAGCCGCACGGCTCCACCAGCGGCGGCTTCCGCTTCTACTCGGTGCACCGCAACAGCCTGATCGGGCTCCTCGGCTTCATGGACAACGACACGATCAAGAAGATCAACGGCAAGAGCTGCGAGAGCCGCGAGGCCTTCTTCGACGCCTACACCAAGTTCAAGAAGGCGCCGCAGATCCTCATCACCCTCGAGCGCTCGGGCTCCGAGGTCAAGGTCACCTACCGGGTGCGCAAGGTCTCCGCGAAGGAGTCGAAGTAGCTCTCCGCGGTCCACGTCGCTCCGCGGCGGCTCTCCGCGGCGGCTCCCCGGCTCCGGGAAGCTCGCCGCGGCGCCGCTCGATCCTCCAGCCCCAGCAACCCCCTTGCCGCACCGGGCCGGATCGCATAAGCAGAGGGCGGGCCAGCGAGCCCGCGGAGACCTCCCATGTCCGAGCAGAAGCGTAGCCCCGAGGACCTCGGGCTCACCCCGATGCGCGACCTCGACATCACCCAGGCCGGGGACACCTCGGCGCTGATGCAGCAGCTCTCCCGCACCGCCTTCACCGGGCGCACCCTCGGCGAGGCCGCCGACGTCCTCGAGGCGATGCTGCGCGACGAGCGCTGCCGCGTGGTCCTCACCCTGAGCGGCGCCATGACCATGGCCGGGCTCGGCTCGCTGATCCGCGAGTCGATCGCCCGCGGCTGGGTCCACTGCGTGATCGCCACCGGCGCGCTGGTCGGCCACGGGCTGGTGGAGACGCTGGGGATGCCGCACTACAAGGCGAACCCGAGCATCTCCGACGAGGAGTACCTGCGCCTGCGGCTCAACCGCGTCTACGACACGCTGGAGCCCGAGCAGAACTTGAACGACCTCGAGCGCCAGGTGCGCCGCGCGCTCGACGAGCTCGCCGAGGCGCGCGGGAGCGAGCCGCTGGGCACGCGCGAGCTCCTCGAGGCGCTGGGCAAGAGCCTGCCCGGCTCCGGCACGCTGCAGGAGGCCGTCCAGCGCGGCGTCCCGGTCCTCATCCCGGCCTTCACCGACTCCGAGCTCGGCCTCGACTTCGCCGTCCACCGCGTGCACCGCGAGCGGCAGGGCAAGGCGCCGCTGGTCTTCGACGCGTTCCGCGACCTCGAGTTCTTCCGCGAGCTCTGCGAGGGGACGCTCGGCGGCGGCGGGCGGCTCGGCATCCTCACCATCGGCGGCGGGGTGCCGCGCAACTGGGCGCAGCAGGTGGGCCCCTACGTCGACGTGCGCAACACGCGCCTCGGCTTCTCCGTGCCGCCGGTCCGCTACACCTACGGTCTGCGCATCTGCCCCGACCCGGTCCACTACGGGCACCTCTCGGGCTGCACCTACTCGGAGGGCGTGAGCTGGGGCAAGCTGGTGCCGGTCTCCGAGGGTGGCCGTCACGCCGAGGTGCTCCTCGACGCCACGGTGGGCTGGCCGATCCTCGCGCGCGCGATGATCGATCGCGGCCTCTGATCCGCGTGCAGCCGCCCTCCGTCGACGCCGGCGGGTCGCCGCTGGTCTCGGTCATCATCCCCACCCACGACCGGCTGCCCATGCTGCGCGAGGCGATCGCCTCCGTGCAGGCGCAGACCCTGCGCGAGCGCGAGCTGATCGTCGTCGACGACGGCTCGCGCGACGGCACCTGGGAGTGGCTGCAGACCGCCGCCGGGCTCCGCGCGCTCAGGCTCCCCGAGCGGCGCGGCCCCGCGGCTGCCCGCAACGCCGGCGCCCGCGAGGCGCGAGGGCGCTACCTGGCGCTGCTCGACTCGGACGACCTCTTCCGGCCGGACAAGCTCGAGCTGCAGGTCGCGCTCCTCGAGGCCTCGCCCCCGTCGCTGGCGCTCTGCCACTCCGACGAGCTCT
Organism: Myxococcota bacterium; assembly: GCA_022710245.1. The sequence goes on along the minus strand of JAKLHH010000387.1, from coordinate 1,636 downwards.
GGCTGCGGGGCGGCCGCGAGCTCCGGCAGGGCAAGCAGCACGAGAAGCGCGGGGGCTGGATCTTCGAGCACTGCCTGCCGCTCTGCCGGGTCAGCCCCTCGGCGGCGGTGATCCGGCGGGAGGTCTTCGAGGAGCTGGGGGGCTTCGACGAGGAGCTGGAGATCGCCGAGGACTACGAGCTCTGGCTGCGGCTCACCTGCCGCCACCCGGTCGGCTTCATCGCCGAGCCCCTCACCATCAAGCGCGGCGGCCACGCCGACCAGCTCTCGGCGAAGTACGGCCAGATCGAGAAGTTTCGTATCGAGGCGCTGCGGCGCGTGCTGCTCCACGCGCCGCTCTCCGCCGCGCAGAGGGCGAGCGCGCTGGAGGCGCTGCGAGGCAAGTGCGCCATCTACGCCGCGGGGTGCGAGAAGCGCGGGCGGCTCGAGGAGGCCGCGCGCTGCCGCGAGCTGCCGGAGCTCCTCGCTGGCGGCGACCGCCGGGGCTGAGGCCTGGCAGCGGAGCGTCGCGCCTACTTCTTCTCGGGCTCGGGGCTCGCCGTGGCGGGCGCCTCGGGAGAGCCGGCGGACGCCGCCGCGGGGCTGAGCCAGCCGCAGCAGTCCGCGGTCTTGCAGAGGTCGCACTCCTGCTCGATCTGCAGGGTGACGTGCTGCACCGGGAAGCGGCTGCAGAGCGCCTCGGTGAGCCGCTGCCGGAGCGCCTCGTGCCCGGCGTCGTCGGCGCTCGGCGCGGCGCCGACGTGGGCGCTGAGGAAGTTGTAGCCCGAGGTGAGCGACCAGGCGTGCAGATCGGTGACGCGGAGGACGCCCGGCGTCGTCTGCATCACCGCCGCGATGTGGTCGAGGTCGAGCTCACGCGGCGTCCCCTCGATCAGCACGTGGGTCGCCTCCCAGATGATGCGCGCCCCGCTCCAGGCGACCACGACGCCAAGCACCACGCTGACCAGGGGGTCGACGAGGTACCAGCGCGTGAAGAGGATCACCACGCCGGCCGCCACCACGCCCACGGACTGCACGGCGTCGGTGAGCGCGTGGAGGTAGGCGCCGCGGACGTTGAGGCTCTCCTTCGCTGCCCGCCTGAGCACCAGCGTCGCGACGACCTGCGCGATCAGTCCGGCGGTGGCCACGATGATCATCGGCAGCCCGAGGACCGCCGGCGGGCTGCGGAAGCGGCGCCAGGCCTCGATGGCGATGAAGATCGCGATCAGGATCAGCGTGAAGCCGTTCGCCAGCGCGGCGAGGATCTCCACCCGGCGGTAGCCGAAGCTGCGGGCCGCGCTGGAGGGCTTGCGAGCGAACCACTGGGCGAAGAGCGCGAGCCCGATCGCCGCCACGTCGGTGAGGACGTGCGCGGCGTCCGAGAGGAGCGCCAGGCTGTTGGTGAGGACGCCGCCGACGAGCTCGACGACGAAGAAGACGGCGAGGGTGACGAGCGCCCCCCACAGCGCGCGGGCGCTCGCCTGACGCGGAGGGCCGTGGTGGTGGCCGTGGCCGTGAGCGTGGTCATGGCCGTGGCCGTGAGCGTGGTCATGGCCGTGATCATCGTGGCCGTTGTGGCTGTGCGCCGGAGCGTGGCCACCCTCGCCCGCGTGGCCGTGGCCGTGGTCATGGCCGTGATGATCACCGTGGCCGTTGTG
>JAKLHH010000386.1 GCA_022710245.1 Myxococcota bacterium | reverse complement strand
GCTGCAGCCAGTCCTGGTGCGCGGTGGTGGCGTTGATGAAGCGACGCGCCGCGGCCGCGGGGCCGAGCGCCTCGAGGCGCGAGCCCTGCGCCGCCAGGTACGCGTGCGCGAAGCCGCCGAGGCCCACCCCGCCGGCGGGGTGACGGGCCGCGACGTCGACAGAGGCCCGCCAGATCCAGAGGCGCCCACGCAGGGAGACGGCCGCCGGGACCTCGCCCTCCTCCGGCCCGGGTCGCGCGGCAGGCGCCAGGGCCGGGGCGAGGAGCGCCGCGAGGAGCAGCGCCGCGGTGACGGTCGCGCCCCTGCGCCAGCGCGTCGCGACGAGCAGCGCGAGCCCAGCGCCCGCCGCGAGCAGGCCGACCCGCGACTGCGCGAGCAGCAGCGCCGGGACCTGGAGCGCAGCGCCGAGGAGCGCGGGCCAGCGCGCGAGGCGAGTCCGCCTGCTCGCGCCGCCCCAGAGGTCCTGCGCGAGCCCGAGGGAGAGGGGCAGGGTGAGGGCGAGGGTGAGGCCGAGCCAGTTGGGGTTGCCGTGGCCGCCGTGGAGCGCGAAGCCGCGTCCGCCGCCGGCCCAGGCGATCAGCGCGAGCGCGGCGGAGCCGGCGCCGAGGAGCGCCCCGGCGAGCCCGCCGACCCTGCGCGCGGACTCGCGCGGGAGCGCGCCGAGGGCCACCGCGAGGCCGCCGGCAGCCACCCAGGGCGCGAGGTCGGCGACCCCGCCCGGCTTGCCCCAGAGGAGCGAGAGCGCGGACCAGCCGCAGAGCGCGAGCCAGAGGAGGCCGGCGAGCCCCAGGCCCGGACGCGGCTCGCGTCGCCGCAGTCCGAGGAGCACCACCGCCGCGAGGGCGACGACGAGCAGCAGCGCGCGCTTCGGATCGGCCGCGGGCGCGCGCGGGTCATACGCCAGGCCGGCGGCCGCGAGCGCGGCGGCGAGGGCGAGCTCGAGGCGGGCGAGGGGCAACGCGGCTCCGCTCGGCGCGGGCTCAGCTCTGCTCGCGCGCGTCGAGGAGCTGGCGGAGCCGGTCGCGCGTGCTCTCGCGGCTCTCGCGGGCCAGCGCGCGGCGCAGCAGGGAGGTGACGAGCGGGCTGCGATCGCGGCGCAGGTAGCGCTCCGCCAGATCACGCTCCCGTCCCTCCGCCGAGGCGAGCGCGTCGAGGAAGCGGAAGAAGGCGCGCTCCGGGTCCCAGCGCAGGTGCACGGCGGCCGCGGCGAGGGCGAGCGGAGCGGGCGCGTCCTTCTCCCGCTTCTGCAGCTCGCCGAGCAGGCGTCCACGCGCGGGCGCCTCCGAGATGCGCCCGAGCAGCGCCGCCATGCGGGGCAGCCACTCCACCGGGAAGTTGTCGAGGTCGCCGAGGAGCCGCGTGTCGGCGGCCTGGTCGCCGAGGCGGGCGAGCGCCACGGCGGTGTGCACCCGCAGCCAGGCGTGCGCGGGCGAGAGGTGTGGCCGCAGCCGGCCCTGCACCTTCGCGTCGCCGAGGCCGCCCACCAGATCGATCGCGCGCCGGCCCATGATCGCGTCCGCCCGGGAGAGCGAGGTGCGGTTCCGCGCCAGGTAGGCGTCCATCACGCTCAGCGCCAGCGGCAGCGAGCCGGCCGGCTTCAGCTCCGAGACGAGCTCGGTGAGCTCGCTCCGCCCCTGCGTCCAGCCGAGGAGCACGCGCCCGCTGGTCTGCGGGGCGCGGTCGGCGCGCAGGTAGTCGGCGACCTCGTCGCGGCGGCAGCGGCGCTGCTCGAGGCAGGTCAGGAGGTACTCGCGCACCCGCGTGTCGCCCGCCTGGCCGAGGACGATGGCCGCCCGGTGGCGCATCGCCGCGTGCCGCGCGCCGCGCAGCGTGAAGAGCTTGCCGTAGATCAGATCGGCGCGCTTGCCGCCGCTCAGCGCGTGCAGCGCGTAGATCGCCTCCTGGCGGATCGACGCGTTGTCGCTCTTGACGAAGGGCTCGATCAGCTTCGCGGCCTCGGCCGTCTTCAGCTTGCCGAGCGCGACGATGGCGCTGGTGCGCACGTAGTCGCTGGGATCCGCGAGCGCCTTGGCGAGGAGCGGGACCCCCTCGGGCCGCTTGACGTCGCCCAGGACGAACGCCGCGTTGAGCCGGATGATCGCCTGCTTGTGCCCGAGCACCTCGCGGATCGAGTCGAAGAACGCCGCGCGATCGAGGCGCTCGAGGGCGAAGGCGATGTTGTTCAGCATGCGCGCCTCGCGCACCTTGGGGAGCGCCGCCAGCAGCGCGCGCGTCGCCGAGCGGTCGCCGATGCGACCGAGCGCGTAGACCGCCTTGTTGCGGATGTCCGGCCGCTGGTTCTCCAGGAGCGGGGTGAGGTGCCGCACGAGCTGCGGCGCGCGGAGCTCGGCGGAGACCGCGGTCGCCGCCGCGACCAGCGCCGGGTTGCCGCTGCGGAGCGCGTAGCCGACGTCGTCGACCAGCGTCGAGCGCGCCATCAGGTGCCGGCTGCGCCAGAGCGCGTCGAAGGCGGTGGCGCGGCGATCCACCGCGCCCTCCTCGTCGTCGTCCTTGGCGCCCTTGCGCAGCTCCTTGCGCAGCACCTGCACGGCCTGCGGGCTGGAGAGCGCCCCCAGGGTGGTGAGGATGGCGAGGCGGTTCGACTCCTCCTCGTCGTTGCGCGCGAACAGCTTCATCAGCGGCGCGAAGGAGCCGCGGTCGGGGAGCTGCCGCAGCGCCAGGACGGCCGCCAGCCGCACCTCCGGCTCCCACGCCTCGAGGGCGGTCTGCAGCGTGGGCAGCGCGCGGCGATCGCCGAGCTGGCCGAGGAGCGCGGCGCAGAGGCGGCGCAGCGAGGCGTCCACGTTGTCCGAGAGGCAGCGCTGCAGCGCGGGGGTGCTGCGCTTGCCGAGGTTCAGGATGTCGGGGCTGCCCGGCATCTCCCGCGAGGTGACGTTGATGAGGACGGTCGGATCGCGCTCGAGCGAGGCGAGCACCCGCCGGCGCGCGGCCTCGGTGGGGCTCTCGCCCTCGAGGTAGCTCCAGGCGACCGCGGCGGTGGGCAGGAGCGCGGCGAGCAGGGCGAGCGCCTCGAGGAGGCGGCCCCGCCGGCGCCTGCGTCCAGGGTTCGACTTCGGCTTCACGGTCATCATCTCCTCGGGGCTCGGTTCAAGGTTCGGTTCAAGGTTCGGTTCAAGGTTCGGCTCAAGGTTCGGCTCATGGGAGGACCTGGACGCGACGCGCGTGCTGGCCGAGCGCCGCGACGACCTGCTCGCGGGTCAGCTGCCGCGGCAGGTAGCGCACGCGCACCTCGCGCCCCTCGCAGGCGTCGCGCCGGGCATCCCAGCGGATGAGGTCGATCCCGCGGCTCTGGTAGAGCGAGAGATCGAAGCGCTCCTCGCAACCCTGGGTGGGCTCCAGGTCGAGGCGGGCGCGCAGCTCGGCGCGCGGCTCCCCGGCGGGGACTGGCTGGTCGGGCGGGAGGGGCTGACCGGCGCAGGCGGTGAGCCCGAGGGCGCCGGCGAGTGCGAGCACAGCGATCGATCGAGTCATGATCCTCGCATCCTAGTGCAGGGGCCGCGGTTCGCGAATAGCGAAACTCCGCGACCCGCCCTGCGCTGCCTCGGAGCCGCGTCGCGGAGGTGCGACCCCGGGGCGCGGCATACTACGGCGGGCGCCACCCGGAGCTTCCCCGTGCCTGACCCCTCGGGCCTGGCTATCCTTGTTGCTGGAGGCGGAGGGGGCGAATGGAGGCAACACGGCTGAGGTGGCTCTCGCTGGCGCTGCTGCTCGCCTCCGCGGTCGCCCTCTGGGATCTCTGGGAGCCGCTGCTCCTCGCGGCCTGGGTCGCCGTGCTCGCCCGCCCCTGGCAGGTCCGCCTCGGGCGCCTCCTGCGCGGCTCTCACGCCGCGGCGGCGGTGCTGACCACGGCGCTGCTCCTCTTGATCCTGGCGCCGCTCGCCGTCGAGGCGACCTCGCTCGCCACCGCCGGTGTCGAGCTGGTCCAGAAGCTGCTCCACTCGAAGACCGGGCACCAGGCGCTCGCCTCCGTCGTCTCGTCCGACGGTCAGCCGCGGCCGCGGCTGCCGGTCAACGTCGGCCAGGCCGTGCCGCTGATCCAGCGCTACGGTGAGCGGGCGCTGAAGCTCCTCGAGACGGTGGCCGGGGTCGCGCTCCGGGTCCTGATCAGCGTCTTCGTCTTCGTCTATGCGTCCTACTCCTTCCTGGCCAACGGCGAGCGGGCCTACGCCTGGCTGCTCGAGCACGTCCCGCTCGAGCCCGTCCACACGCGCCGGCTGGCGGCCGCGTTCGTCGACACCGGGCGGGGGCTGCTGGTCAGCGTGGGGCTCACGGCCGTGCTGCAGGCGGTGATCACCACCATCACCTACCTCGCGCTCGGCGTGCCGCGCCCGTACGTGCTCGGCTTCCTCACCGGGGTCGCGTCGCTGGTGCCTTCGATCGGCACCGCGCTGGTCTGGCTGCCCGTCGCGGCGGGGCTCGCCATCATCGGTCGCTGGGGGGCCGCGCTGGTCCTCGCGGGGGTGGGATTGATCGGGATCGTGCTCATCGTCGACCACCTGGTGCGGCCCGTGCTCTCGCGCATCGGGCGCCTGGGGCTGCCCACCTACGTGGTGCTGCTCGGCATGCTGGGTGGCATCGGCGTCTTCGGCGTCTGGGGGTTGCTCCTCGGACCGCTGCTCCTCCGCCTGGCGCAGGAGGCGCTGGCGATCGCGCGGGAGGAGCGCGTCTGGCGTCGTCCCGAGGCGGCTGTCGACGAGCTCGGCGACCCGCCGAGCTGAGGAGCTCGCGGCCGCCGAGCTGACCGGCGATCTAGGAGGAGGCCGGGAGCGCCCCCGACTCGCGCAGCTTCGCCGAGTAGCAGGCAGGGCAGGTGGGCAGGTACTTCTCCTCGGCGCCGAGGTCGATGGTGGGGCCGGCGAGGGTGGGCACGCCGTCGGCGAGCTTGAGGTTGTAGATCGCCTTCCGGTTGCAGAAGTTGCAGGTCGTCTTGACCTCCTCGATGGAGTCGGCGAGCTCGAGCAGCCGCCGCGCGCCGTCGAAGAGCCTGGTGCGGAAGTCGGTGCGCAGGCCGTAGCAGATGACCGGGATGCCCTGCTCGGTGGCCACCGCGCGGAGCTGATCGATCAGCTCGGGCGAGAGGAACTGCGCCTCGTCGACGAGGATGCAGTCCACGCCGTCGAACGCCCGCCGGTCGAGGCGCGTGCTCGGCCCCACCAGCAGGTCCGCCTGCTTCTCCACCCCGGCGCGGGAGTGGACCAGCTCGCGGCCGAAGCGCACGTCGAGCTCGGGCTTGATGATGAACGCGCGCTTGTTCTGGGTCAGGTAGTTGTGGGCCACGGCGAGGAGGTTGAGGGTCTTGGCGCTGCCCACGGCACCGTAGCGGAAGTAGAGCTTGGCCATCTGGGTCCTCGTGAAGTTGGCGCAGCATATTGGAGTCGCGGGGCCGCGGTCCAGCGCGAACTGTCGCGGCGCCCCGCACGTCGGGCGGTGGCGGGGAGCTGCCGCGACCAACAACTGTCAGGTCTTCGCCCGCCGGGACGCGCGAGGCAAGGGCTGCGTCGGGCAGCCCAGCTCCGGACGCGATCTCGATCTCCCTCTGGCTTCGCTGCCCGCTTTTTGCGGCTCCACGGCGGAGAGGCGACCAGCTATGATTCCCGCCATGCGCACTCTCCCCTGGCTCGCCCTCCTGCTCGTGGTCGCGGCCTGCAACAGCCCGCCTCAGACTCCGCTCGATGGGCCAGGCCCCGCGATCGACGGCCACGGCGACGGCGGCCGATCGGACGGCGTGCGCCCCGACGCCGGCGTCGTCGATGGCCACGCCGAGGCCAGCGCGGGCGACCTCCCCGCCTGCGGCACCCCGAAGCCGTTCGTGCCGCCGACCAAGACCGAGCCGTGGCGCCACTCGCTCACCACGCCGCTGGTGGTCCTCTCGGGCCCCGCGAACCACCGCGGGCAGGACGTCCTCGCCGTCGCCGGGACGAGCCCGGTGCTGATCGGCAAGTTCGCCTACGGCACCCTCGACACCAACCTGCAGGGCGAGGACGTGGAGATCTACCTCCAGGACCAGCCCCCCTGTGGCGACTGGGTCTCCCTCGGCGTCTTCACCACCAGCACCAAGAACCAGTACGGCACCCAGTACGGGATCAGCGACGACGGCGGCCGCGTCTTCTTCAAGATGCCGCCGGGGCATGCGCAGCAGCCGGGGCGCTACCCGGTGCGCATGGTGGTCAAGGGCGACCTCTCCATCGCCGCCTTCGCGCTGATCGTGCTCGCTCCCTCGACCTCGACCGTCGTCCTCGACATCGACGGCACGCTGACGACCGACGACTTCCAGCTCGTCACCCAGCTCTTCGCCGGGCTCCTCGCCGGCACCTATTCGCCCAAGCTGCAGGCGGGCGGGGTGGACGTGGCCAGCGCCTGGGCCAGCAAGGGCTACCAGCTCGTCTACCTGACCGGCCGCCCCGATCAGCTGCGCAACATCTCCCAGGCCTGGCTGGTCCAGCAGGGCTTCCCGCCGGGCGCCGTGCACCTGACCGACACGCTCGCGCAGGCGCTGCCGACCTCGACCGGCGTCGCCGCCTACAAGACCGACTTCCTCAAGCGCATCACCAGCGAGGCGCAGGTCTCGCTGCAGGCCGCCTACGGCAACGCGACGACGGACATCGAGGCCTACGCGAACGCCGCGGTGCCGAAGACCAGCACCTTCATCATCGGCGCGCAGGGCGGCACGCAGGGCACGGTGGCGGTGAAGGACTACCCGAGCCACCTGCCGACGGTGCAGGCGATGCCGGCGGCGAAGGTCGCCGCGCCGCCGCCGCTCGCCGGGTGGTAGTCGGCACCTGAGTCCGGTGATCTGCGCGAGTGGCGCTAAATTTAGTACCTCGCCGCAGTGGTTTTGATCGGTTGGCTATCGCAGAAGGGGCAGTTGCCACGCAGCCTGGGCCGCGGCTTCGCCGCGCGCCTCGCCCCCTCAAGCGAGCCGCTCATGTTCTTGTTCGAGGTGAGGTCGACGTGACTCGCGAGCCTGCGGGCCTGGGTGTCGCCGCATTTTGCCCTGCTCGCCTCCTTCGGAGGCTCCGCGATGAAGGGCAAAATTCATCCCGCGCCGCGAGGCCGTGCAGAGACGGCTGCGC
>JAKLHH010000385.1 GCA_022710245.1 Myxococcota bacterium | reverse complement strand
GTGGCGTTCTCGACCATCTCGGCCTCGGTGCAGGTGGAGGCGCCGCCGCTGCCCATCGGCGGGCAGTAGTAGACGTGGACCGCGAAGGTCAAGCCCGCGAAGCCCACCGTCTCGGTGTACCACGCCTCGTTGGTCTTGCTCGTCTGGCCGCCCTGTCCGCTGTTCACGAAGGTGCAGCCCGCAGCGAGGCCGAGGACCGCAACCGCAATCAGGATCAGTCTACGCATGGTTGTCTCCTCGGTTACTGCTGCTTGATGACCTTGTAGCACTTGGGCTTGCCGGCTGTGGCGTCGCAGTTCCACATGCTCGTGCCGAAGATGTTGCCCTTGACCACGTACGCCTTGCCCTGCTGGCCGCGCACGATCGTTCCGCCCATGCAGCCAAGGCCCGCCAGGGCCAGCGCCGCCAGCGCACTCAGAATCAGCAAGTACCTCATCGCGGGTGCTCCCTCCTTTCAGGATGTGATCACCAGATGGAGAGCCACGCTCTCCGACGAAAAAACTGCCTGGCCTGTGAGACGCAGGACGATTCCACCATTCGGCGCCAGTGTCAAGTTGGAGAAGAGGGATCACCGCCGAAGCGACGCCGAAGCGACGCCGACGTCGCCAATCGGGACGTCAGCCGAGCTGGAGCGCCAGCCCCTCGTAGGCGGCGATCGAGTCCGGGAAGACCTGACGGGCGCGGGCCTCGATCTCGCGCACGGCGGCGTCGTCATGGTCGGGGTCGTGGTGGAAGAGCACCAGCTTCTTCACCCGGGCCTCCCGCGCCACCTTGACCCCCTCCTGCCAGGTGCTGTGGCCCCAGCCAGTCCGCGGCATCGACTCGGCGCTCCCCGCGTACTCGTCCGGGGTGTACATCGCGTCATAGATGAGGACGTCGGCGCCCTCGGCGAGCTCGGTCAGCTTGCGGTCGGTGCAGGAGTAGTGCTCGGTGTCGGTCGCGAGGACCACCGAGTGACCGGCGAAGTCGACCCGGTAGGCGAAGATGCCGCCGGGGTGGTTGAGCTGCTTGTTGCTGATGACCGCGTCGCCGCAGGCGACCGCCTCGCCCTCGTGCAGATCGTGGAAGTTCATCTGCGCGGCCATCTCGGCGAGGCTCACCGGGAAGTTCGGGAAGTTCATCTGCCCGGCCAGGGTCTCGGCCAGCGTGGCGGAGATCTTTCGCCCGCCGAAGAGGTCGAAGCGGTTGCCCTTGATGAAGGCGGGGGCGAAGAAGGGGAAGCCCTGGATGTGGTCCCAGTGGACGTGGGTGAAGAACATCCGCGCGACGATCGGCAGCTCGCGCATCAACGTGTTGCCGAGCGCCCGGATGCCCGTCCCGGCGTCGAAGATGAGGATCTCGGAGCCGGCCCGCACCTCGATGCAGCTGGTGTTGCCGCCGATGTTGACCGTCTTGGGACCAGGGACCGGGATGCTGCCACGCACACCCCAGAACCGGATGAAGAACATGCTCGCCTCCTCGGGGAGGCCAATCTAGCACAGCGCTGTCCCGCATCCAACCTGCGAAGGCGCGCCCCGGCTGCGCGAGCGCGGCGGCGTCAGCGACGAGAGCGAGGATCGCGGGTTTGACTTTACCCGCGCCGGCTGTCTACAAAGATCTCGCGAGCGGACCCCAGGGGACCGCGTCGAACAACCGCTCGCAGCCAACGACAGGAGCCGCCATGAGGGGCCGCACCCTCCTCCTCTTCTTCCTCCTCCTCGCCCCGGGGCTCGCGGCCTGCGTGGACGGCAGCGAGCCGAGCGCCAGGCCGTACGCGCTGACCCGCCTGCGCACCGACCGCACCTACCTGCGCGACGGCGCGGGCCGCTACATCTTCTTCCACGGCGTCAACCTGAGCGGCAGCACGAAGGTGCCCACCTCGGTCGATCCGAAGGGCATCCCGACCTACGTCGGCAAGCCCTTTCCCCTCGAGCAGGCGCGCGAGCAGCTCGCCAAGATCCGCGCGCTCGGCTTCAACGCGCTGCGCCTGCTGGTCATCTGGGAGGGCGTCGAGCCGGTCAAGCGCGGTCAGTACGACACGGCCTACCTCTCGTACCTGCGAGAGCTCGTCAAGCTCGCGGGCGAGCAGGGGCTCCACGTCCTGCTCGACATGCACCAGGACATGTTCAGCCGCCACCTCAGCGTGCGCTACAACGAGAGCCCCAAGTACGGCACGCCGGGCTCCGTCGAGAACACGCTCCTCGCGCTGGTCAAGCCGTACACCGACCGGGTGAACGGCGACGGCGCGCCGCGCTGGGCCGTCGAGGCCTGCCTGCAGGAGAAGAACCTCTCCTCGCCGAACTGGGGCACGCCGCGCGTCCTCAGCGGGATCGACGCGGCCACCCTGAGCAAGCTCCTCAAGCTCTACACCAAGCTGATGGGCGGCAGCAGCAGCGGGCCGCCGCCCGAGTGGATCAACTACTTCCTCGCCAACCGGCCCGACCCCTTCCCGGTCAACGAGACGAGCGACTTCCTCCCCTTCACCAACTGGGGCACCGCCCACGCGCTCTCGCTCGACCTCGCGCGCTGCTACGCCTGCCTCCTCGCCGGCGACAAGGTCTTCCCGGCGCTGCGCAAGGACGGCAAGGACGTGAAGGAGTACCTGCAGAGCGCCTACGCCGACGCCTGGGTGAAGGTGGTGGAGCAGGTGAAGGACCTCCCCAACGTGCTCGGCTACGACCTCATCAACGAGCCGGGCGGCAACTTCCTCGTCCTCTCGGCAGCGGCCGGGCTGATCAAGGCGGGCGCCGTCGAGGGCGCGCGCTCGGCGCTGATCAGCCTGCTCGGGCCGGAGAGCGGCGGCGACCTCTTCGACGTGCTGGTCGGGCTGCGGCTGCTCCCGCCGGACTCGACCCCGGAGACGCTCAAGCTCTGGGGCCTCGACGGCATCGACGTGATGGCGGTGCTCGCCCTGAACAACGGCTTCGACGAGGACCACATGCGGCCGCTCTTCGAGCGCGTCGGCCAGGCGATCCAGAAGGTCGACCCGCAGGCGGTGATCTTCCTCGAGGGGTCGATGAGCGCGGCGACCTTCCTCGGCGGCGGCTTCGGCGGGGTCGGCGGCCAGTGGGAGCGGCCGATGACGCGGCCGCGCGGCCTCGAGCAGGTGGTCTTCGCGCCGCACTGGTACCCGGACATCTACCCGATGCCCGGCTTCAACCAGCCGCCGCGGAGCTTCACCCCCGAGCAGGTCCGCTACCGCAGCTACGTGAGCAACCTGGAGAGCGCGCGGGCGCTGGCGACCTACTCGCTGGGGAACGCGCCGGTCGTCTTCGGCGAGTTCGGCACCTACTTCAACTTCAACGGCATCCAGGCCTCGATCAGCGACGGCTACAAGGTGAGCGCGCACTTCCTCGACAACTACTACGAGTCCTTCGAGCAGCTGTTCCAGAGCAACATCCTCTGGTGCTACTCGCCCGAGAACGACTACCGCTACGGCGACGGCTGGAACAAGGAGGACTTCTCCGTCGTGGACCCGGGCGGCAAGCCGCGCGCCGAGGCCGCCTGGAGCCGGCCGTACGCGCGCGCCCTGGCCGGCAAGCCGGTCGCGACGCACTTCTACTCCGACCTCCACTACTTCGACCCCGACAAGGGCGAGCAGCTCCCGCGCCGCGAGTTCGAGGTCCGCTATGGTGGCAAGGAGACCGACGCGCCGAGCGAGATCGTGGTCCCGCGCGCGCAGTACCCGGACGGGTTCTACGTCTGGGTCTCCGACGGACACTGCGCCTACGACCACCGCACGACCACGCTCTACCACTACCCGAGCACGGACGAGCCAGGGACCGAGCACTGGCTGCGCCTCCGTCCATCGCTGCCTTACCTGGAGCACACGGGCTGGCAGTACTACTTCCGCGAGGACAAGGTGATCAGTGTCAACTAGACATGCCCTTCGTCGCCGCGGGCTCCTCTACCTCGGCGCGCTGACCCTCGTCGCCGCGCTCCTCACCCCGACGCCCGCCGCCGCCTGGGATCCCTTCCCGGCCATCCGCCGCGCGACCTCACGCATCGAGGTCACCGCGGACCTGCAGTCCCTCTTCCTCTTCCGCACCGACAGCGACTTCGACCGCACGCCGCCCGTCTACGACGAGAACGGCCAGACGGTGGGCGCCTTCGCCACCCTCTTCCGGCCGCGGGTGATCTGGTGCGTCCTCGACAACCTGCGCATCCAGTACGAGGTCGAGTTGGGCCTCAACTTCTGGAGCAAGAACAACCCGAACGAGCAGTCCACGCTGGCCGCCGACCTCTTCCTCCTCAAGCACCGCGAGATCTTCGGCGAGGGCGAGCTCGCCCGCGGCCGGCTCGGCTTCAAGATCGGCTACAGCTACTTCCGTGACCCGACCGGGCTCTTCCTCGCGCACTGGATCGGCAACGCGCAGCTCTGGGGCGTGGCGCCCGGCTGGGGGCGCGTCGGGCTCTTCGTCGGCCAGATCCCCGACCAGGTCTACGAGGGGATCGTGGTCACGGAGAACAACTTCAAGCGGGACCTCTGGGTCTTCGGCGCCAACCTGCAGGCGGACCTCGGCGCCTGGGTGCGCCTCTCGGCGGCGGTCACCGCGCTCCTCGACACGCACCTCGTCGGGCAGGCGCGCAAGGTGCTCTGCCCCAGCCTCCGCCTCGGCGTCGAGCGGCCGCGCTGGAGCGGCTACCTCGACCTCGCCTTCCAGGCGGGCCAGCTCGACGGGCAGGCGCTCGGCGGCGGCAGCGAGACGCTGATCGCCTGGGCGGCCCAGGCCGGCGGCGGGGTGCGCCTCGACCGCCGCGGCCGCTGGGAGCTGGGCGTCAACGTCGTCGCGCTGAGCCCGGACGACGCCTACCCGGGCAACGGCAGCGAGCACTCGTTCCTCTACTCGGGCAAGTCGCGGAGCGCCACGCTGCTCCTCACCGAGGACGAGCTCCGCGACTGGTACGACAACCTCGACGAGCGCATGTCGAGCTTCACCGGCGGCTTCTTCAACAACCGGGCCGGGCTGCTGGTCGGCGACCTGCGCGCCAGCGTGCAGCTCAACCGCTGGGTGCGGCCGATGGTCATCGTCGGCGCCGCCACCGTGCTGAAGCCGCAGAACGCGCTCGGCAACGCGTTCGTGGGGGTGGAGACCGACGTCGTCCTCGAGCTCAAGGCCAGCGAGCACCTCGTCGCGCACCTGGTCGGGAGCGCGCTCGTGCCCGGCGCGGCGGGCGCCGCGCTGGTGAACCACATCCGCCGCGACGCCGTGGACCCGATGTTCGCGGTCGAGGCGTCGGTGATGATCCGCTACTAGCGGCGCCGCACAGGTGCGCCCCGAAGGGGGCCGACGGTCGTGCGGAGCTGCCGCGACCAACAGCTCGGGCGAGGCGACGCCGCGCACGCCGAGCGACAAGTGAGGTGAGCACGATGAGACACGTCGAGACGCGTTCGCCCTCGTTCCCCGCCGCCGCGGTCGATCAGCTCCTCACCCCGCACCTGGCCGGCTCGCCGACCTGGCAGGTGCTCTGCGGCGACGCCGGTCACTGGCGCGTCGGGCTCTACGCGCCGGCGCTCACCCGGCGCGAGGAGGTGCGGGAGCTCGAGCAGCACGACTGCCCCGAGCTGTTCCTCCTCATCCGCGGCCGGCTCACGCTGGTCCTCTGCGACCCGGCGGCGCCCGGCGGCACACGCGAGGTGCCGCTCGAGGCCGGACGCCCGATCCTGGTCGAGTCGCCGCACGACGGCTACTGCCCGGACGGCCCGCACACCGGGGTCGCGCTGGTCGTCGAGCGCGACGCCTTCGACACCACCTACCGCAGCCCCGAGGAGTGGCTCGGCGTGCTGCGCGCCGGCTGAGCGACCATGCCTCGCCCCGCGCCCCCCGCCCCGAAGCGCTGCCCCTGGGTCCCCGCCGGCGACGCGCTCTACGCGCGTTACCACGACGAGGAGTGGGGCGTCCCGCTCCGTGACGACCGGGAGCTCTTCGAGCTGCTCTGCCTGGAGGGCGCGCAGGCCGGGCTCTCCTGGCGCACCATCCTGCAGAAGCGGGAGGACTACCGCGCGCTCTTCGCCGGCTTCGACCCGGTCAAGCTCGCGCGCTTCACCGACGAGAAGCTGGAGCGCCTCCTCGGCGACGCGCGCATCGTGCGCAACCGCCTCAAGGTCCACGCCGCGCGAGGCAACGCCCGCGCCTACCTGGCCCTCGCCGACGAGGGCGTGAGCTTCAACGAGTGGCTCTGGGGCTTCGTCGAGGGCGCGCCGATCCAGCACCGCTACCGCAGCATGCGCGAGGTCCCGGCGGTGACCCCCGAGGCCACCGCGCTGAGCAAGGCGCTCAAGGCGCGCGGCTTCAGCTTCGTCGGGCCCACCATCTGCTATGCGTTCATGCAGGCCGCCGGGATGGTGAACGACCACCTGGTCAGCTGCGCCTGGCACGCGGCCGCGCGAGCCCGCGCCGAGGACGAGCCGGCCCGGTAGGTCAGGGGCAGCGCCCCTTCTCGAAGTAGCCCTTCTTCGTCTCGCGCACCCAGGTGTTGGCGACGACGTTGTAGAGGCCGAGGTCCTCGTTGGAGCCGGTGGTGCAGGCGTCGCCACCGCAGTTCTGAGCGCGGCCCGCCTGGACGTGGTCGTAGTTGGTCGCGAAGTACTCCCGACAGACCCACTGGTCGACGGGCGCCCGCGTGTCGCGGTGACCGTCCCGCTTCCCGTCGGCGACCACGCCTCGGTCTGCGGCCGGCGCCACGTCGGGGGACCCCTCCTCGAGGCCGGGCCCGCAGGCGGAGCCGGTGGCGAGGAGCGCGAGCGTGAGTGGGAGTAGGCGGCACATTGTCCCAGTCTACCCGACCCGGGCGGTCGCGTCAGCCCGCGGCGCGGGCCGCCACGCCTCGGCGGCGCCGATCCGCTCCTCGGGGAGCGGGTGGCTGCCGTGCCAGAGGTGGAGGAGCCGCGGCTGCAGGAGATCGGCCTTGGCCTTGCGCACCAGGCGCTGCTCGAGGGAGATGAAGGCCGCCGCGTCGCCGGTGAGCTCCAGCGCGGCGCGGTCCGCCGACCGCTCCATCCGCCGCGAGAGCGCGGCGCCGAGCGGCGCGACCAGCGTGCCCGCCAGCCCGGCGAGGAACGGCGCCAGGATCAGCAGCCCGAAGCGAGAGCCCGCGGGCAGCCCGAAGAAGGCCCGCGCGGCCGGAT
>JAKLHH010000384.1 GCA_022710245.1 Myxococcota bacterium | reverse complement strand
GCAGGGGATCCGGGCGACCACCTCCGCCACTGGCCCGCGCGTATGGCTGCTCATGCTGCCTCCTCTCCGCGTGGGTCACCCACCCACTCCTAGCGTGGGCAGGCTCCTGCCCGCAGTCGAGGTGCATCGAGGCCCTGTGGACCAGTGGACTAGCCACCTGGCTAGCTCCCGGATCAGCCGGTGTGACAGAGTGGCGCGAAAAACAGGTCGCAAGATGCTGATATCACGACGGCGCTGGTGGTACAGGCCTTGCGATAGGCGAGGTCAACCATGAAGACTCCACGCCTCACCCTCGTCGTCGTGACCCTCGCGCTGCTCCCCGCCGCCACCTCGTGGGCGGGTGGCTTTGGCTTCTCCGCGGCTGGCAGCAGCGCCAGCACCGGGGCCAAGGCCGCGAACGCGACCGGCAACCCCTTCGGCCGCGGGGGCACCTGGCGGGATCGCTTCCGCGACGAGATCTTCAGGCGCTACTCGAAGCCCGCCACAGGGCAGTTCGCCAAGCCGTACGAGGCCAGGCCCGCGTTCCGCGCCACGGTCGTGCGGCCCGCGCCGCCGACCGTCACGGCCCCCGCGATCCAGCAGCAGACCCGCCTGGCCACCGCCGAGCACCGCACCCCCTGGTACACCACGGGCGGGTTTGGCAGCCTGATCCGCCGCGCGGTCAGCAACATCCGCGTGAGCTGGGAGACGCGCTTCGGCCACCTGCGCACCGCGACCCCCGAGGCCGTGGCCAGCGCTCACCCGATGAAGAAGGCCCGCGGGGTCCACGCTGGCTCCCAGGGCTCCCGCAAGCTCTTTCGCGTGAAGGTCGCGCGCAGCTCGTACCGGCCCGCGAGGCTCCCCGCCCGGCACGCCGTGCACTTCCGCGCCACGGTCACGCGCACCGCCGTGCACTGAGCCGCTGCGCTCCGAGCAGCCGCTGCGTCCTGAGCCGTCGTCCACTCCGCCCACCTGCCGTTCCAGTCTAGGAGCGAGCCACCTCGTCGTGCGACCATCGCCGCATGCCACGCTACGAGCTCTCTGACGGCAGCACGACCAAGTTCTGGGAGGCCACCCTCGACGGCGCCACGCTGACCACGCGCTGGGGCAAGGTCGGTGGCATCGGGCACCAGCTGCGGACGAAGACGTTCGCCGACGAGGCGGCGGCTCGCAAGGCGCTGGCGAAGCAGATCGCGGAGAAGGTCGGCCAGAGCTTCACGCTGGTCGAGGAGGCAGCGGCGCGGAAGAAGCCAGCCGCGAAGGACAAGCCGGCGGCGAAGAGCGAGGCCGCCGCGAAGGTCAAGCCGGCGGCGAGGAGCGCGCCCTCCGCGAAGGCCGGCAAGCCCGCGGCGAGGCGTGAGCCCGCCGCGAAGGCCAGCAAGCCCGCTCGGGCCGCGGCCACCGAGGCGCCCGCCGCACCGCCTGCCGAGAAGCCGGTGCCGCTCGACCGCCTCAAGGTCACCGAGCTGCGGGCGCAGCAGCCGCGCGGCGCCTACCTCGGCTGCGCCATCGTCCACGAGCACCTGGTGCTGATGGCCGGCGGCGCCTGGGGCCGCGTCGGGCTGCTCGCCTCGACGAACGGGCGCGACTTCTATCCGCGCCCGACGCCGCCCGCGAACGGGCTCCGCAACGGCTGGCTCCGCGACGACGGCAGCTTCTGGCTCGTCGGCGAGTATGGCCTCGTGGCGGTCTCGCGCGATCGCGGGGCCAGCTGGCGCAAGGTGAAGACCCCGGCCTCCAGCTGCCTCTTCGACCTCGGGCAGGACGCGCGCGGCACCTGGTGGATCGCCGGCGACGAGGGCGTGGTGCTCCGCTCCACCAGCAAGGGCAAGACCTGGACCCAGGCCGAGACGCCGCTCGCCGGGCGGCTCCTCCACCTGCACCGGCGCGGCGACGACCTCTTCTTCCTCGGCAAGACGGTGACGCGCTGGGACGGCGACCGCTGGAACAAGGTCAAGGGCATCACGACCAGCTCCCTCCTCTGCGACATGGTGGAGACCCCGGCCGGCACCCTGGTGGTGGTCGGGGACGCCGGCGTCGTCTATCGCTCGACCGACGACGGGCGCAGCTTCAGCCGGGTCGACCCGAAGACCAGGGCGGAGCTCGAGGCGGCGGCCTGGGTCGCCGGCGCGCTCTTCGTGGTGGGCTCCGACGGCACCATCCTGCGCTCGGTGGACGACGGGCTCACCTTCAAGAAGGTCAGCTCGGGGACGCGCGCGCACCTCTGGAGCATCGCCTCCTGGGGCACCGGCGCGGTGATCGGCGGCGACGGCGGGCTGGTGCTGCGGCTGGAGACGCCGGAGGACCACTACTGGGACGGCGCCGTCGACGAGTACAACCAGCCGATCGTGCCGGTCGACTTCACGCCGCCCCCGGTGGATCCCGCCGAGCTCGAGCGGCGCCACCAGGCGCTCCTCGCCGAGGCGCAGGAGGCGCACGCGGAGCTCTCGGGCAAGGCCGCCGCGCGCCCGCGCCCGGACCCCGACCACGACCGCTCGATCCTCGCGGCGCCCGACGAGCCCGAGCCGTACCTCGTCTACGGCGACGTGCTCCAGGACCGCGGCGACCCGCG
Source organism: Myxococcota bacterium (assembly GCA_022710245.1). The sequence goes on along the minus strand of JAKLHH010000384.1, from coordinate 4,573 downwards.
CGGCGAGCTGGTCGCGCTGCAGCAGCCCCCTGGCGGCGCGCGCGAGCGCAAGCCCACGAAGGAGGAGCGCGCGCTCCTCGCTCGCCACGCGGAGACGCTCCTGCCCGGCCTGCAGGGCCTCGAGGATCTGCTGCAGCTCGACTGGCGCTGGGGCTTCATCCGCGCCGCGCGCCTGGCCAGCACGTACCAGCGGCACGAGGCCACGGAGCCGCAGGTGAGCCTCGAGGAGGTGCTCGGGCGCCTGCTCGACCTCGACTCCGCCCGCTACCTGCGCGAGCTCACGGTGGGCATCGTCACCTTCGAGGACAACGACTACTCGGGGATCGCCCAGGTGATCGGCGAGCGGCACCTGCCCGCGCTCGCCAGCCTCTTCCTCGGCGACTTCGACTCCGAGGAGACCGAGCTCAACTGGAGCAGCATCGGCGCGGCCGGGCCGATCTGGAGGGCGACCCCGAACCTGGAGCGACTCACCCTGCGCAGCGGCTCCATGGCGCTCGGCGAGCTGGTGCTGCCGCGGCTGCGCGAGCTCACCACCATCACGGGCGGCATGAGCAGCGACGCGGTCGCCTCCATCGCCAGGGGGCGGTGCCCGTCGCTGGAGCGGCTCTCGCTGCAGTTCGGCCGGCCCAGCTACGGCTGCGACGTCGCGCTCGACGACCTGCAGCCGATCCTCGAGGGCGGCGCCCTCCCGCGCCTCGTCCACCTGGGGCTCACCAACTGCGAGCTCACCGACGGGCTCTGCGCCCGGCTGCCGCGCGCGCCGATCTTGCCGCAGCTCCGCGAGCTGGACCTCTCGCTGGGGACCCTCTCGGACGAGGGGGCGCGGATCCTCGCGGCCCACCGCGCCGCGCTCGCGCACCTCGAGCTCCTCGACGTGCGGGACAACTTCCTCACCGACCGGGGCGCGAAGCTCCTCGAGGGGCTCTGCGGGCGCGTGGAGATCGGCCCGCAGCGCGACGACGGAGGCGACCCCTCGAACCGCTACGCGTCGGCGGTGGAGTAGGCGTCAGGCGATCAGCGCTCCCCCACCTCGCTCTTCTCGCGCCGCGCCGATCTGCGGGGGCGCCGGGGGGCGCCGGGGGCGCCGCTGGCCGGTACCACGGCGAACTGGTATTCTTCGAGCATGTCGAGCGTAGCAGAGAAGCTCATCAGCGAAGCGATGTCGCTCTCGGAGGACGAGCGACTCGAGATGGCGGCTGAGCTGATCGCGAGCGTGGATGGTCCTCCGGACGCGGACTGGGAGGCTGTCTGGCTCGCCGAGCTGGATCGACGTCGCGACGCTGCGACCGCGCGAGGTGAGACGGCGGCAGAGTGGTCAGACGTGCGCGCTCGCCTCCTGCGCGGCCTGGGCCGCCGGTGACCCGCCGGCTTCGCGTCGTCCCAGAGGCGGAGCAGGAGCTCGCTGCCGCGGCAGAGTGGTACGAGGAGCGAAGGCCCGGACTCGGCGTGGAGCTCATCGCCACCGTCGACGGGGCGCTGGAGGAGATCCTCGCCGCTCCGACCTCCTTCGGCCGATGGAAGGGACGCGACTATCGCAGACACGTCTTGCGCCGATTCCCCTACGTGGTGTTCTTCAGGATGACGGGAGATGATGTGGAGATACTCGCGTTCGCGCACGCGAAGCGGAGGCCGGGCTACTGGCTCGGACGAGTATCTTCACCGGCGCGCTGACTGACGAGCGCCTACAGCCAACGCTGCCGCTAGCGCTCCCCCACCTCGCTCTTCTCCCGCCGCGGCACGCCGCGGTCGCTGGAGCTAGCGCTCCCCCACCTCGCTCTTCTCCCGCCGCGGCACGCCGGGGTCGCTCAGCTCGCGTCGGGCCCCCGGGTCCTCGCCGCCGCTGCCCTTGCGGTACTCCTCGAGCTTGCGGTAGAGCGTCTTGCGGTCGAGGCCGAGCCGCTGCGCCGCGCGCGTCTTGTTGCCGTGCTCCTCGTCGAGGATCTGCTGGATGTACTCGCGCTCCAGGTCCGAGAGCGTGAGCTGCCGCGCCGCGGCCTCGGCGACCACGTCCGGCGAGCGGCGCTGCACCATCGCCGGCGGCAGGTCGGCGACGTCGAGCTCGTCGTGCTGGCTGAGCGCCACCGCGCGCTCGAGGACGTTCTCCAGCTCGCGCACGTTGCCCGGCCAGTGGTGCGCGAGGAGGAGCTTGGCCGCGCGCGGCGAGATCCCCCGCACCGGCTTGCCGGTCCGCTTCGAGGCCTGCGCGAGGAGGTGGCTCGCCACGGGCAGGATGTCCTCGGGCCGCTCGCGCAGCGGCGGGATCGCGATCTGGATCACGTTGAGGCGGTAGTAGAGGTCGTCGCGGAAGAGCCCCGTCGAGAGGAGCTGCTGCAGGTCGCGGTTGGTCGCGCTGACGAAGCGCACGTCGATCGGCACGCTCTGCGTGGCGCCGAGCGGGCGCACCTCGCGCTCCTGCAGCACGCGGAGCAGCTTCGCCTGCAGCGGCGGCGGCAGCTCGGCGACCTCGTCGAGGAAGAGCGTGCCGCCGTTGGCCTCGACGAGGAGCCCGTTGCGGTCCTGGCGCGCGTCGGTGAAGGCGCCCCGCTTGTAGCCGAAGAGCTCGCTCTCCAGCAGCGTCCCCGGGATGGCGGCGCAGTTGACGGGCAGGAACGGCTGCTTCGCGCGGGAGGAGTTGAAGTGGAGCGCCCGCGCGACGAGCTCCTTGCCGGTGCCGCTCTCGCCGGTGATCATCACCGTCACCGTGCCGTCGGCGACGCGCCGGATCAGGTTGAAGACCTCCTGCATCGCGGCGCTGCGGCCGATGATGTTCTCGAAGCGGTACTTCTCGGCGACCTCCTCGCGCAGGCGCGCGACCTCGCTGCGCAGCTGGCGATCGCGGAGCGCGCGGTCGACGGCGATCAGCAGCTGCTCGATCTCGAAGGGCTTGGTGATGTAGTCGAAGGCGCCGAGCTTCATCGCCTTGATGGCGGTGTCGATGGTGCCGAAGGCGGTGATGGTGATGACGTCGGGCGGCTCGGGCAGCGTGCGCAGCTCGCGGATCATGTCGAGCCCGTTCATGTCCGGCATGCGCAGGTCGGTGACGACCAGGTCGACCGTGTCGGCGCGCACCTGCCGCACCCCCTCGCGGCCGCCGCCGGCGGCGAGGACGCGATAACCCTCGTCGGTTAGCGACTCCTGGAGGAGCTCGCGCATGGCGGCGTCGTCCTCGACCACCAGGACCGTGTAGAGCTCGTTCGCGCTCTCGGGCATCTCCTGCTCCTGCCTCCGCGGGGCGGGCGGGCGCTGAGCCTCAGCGCTCACTCCCGCTCGTCCTTCCAAATCTAGATCTCCCGCGTGTCCTCCTCGTGGGGCGCGCGCTGCTCCGCCTCGGGGTCGTCCGCGGGCAGGTAGACCCGGAAGATGGTCCCCTGCGGGTCGGCGTTCGCTACCTCGATCCAGCCGTCGTGCTCCTTGATGATCCCGTGCACCACGGTGAGCCCGAGCCCGGTCCCCTCGCCGCGGCGCTTGGTGGAGTAGAACGGCTCGAAGATCTTGCTCTGCTCCTCCTCGGGGATGCCGACGCCGGTGTCGTGGATCTCGACGACCACGAAGAGCTGCGGCGGGGCGAGGTCGAGCCCCTCCTTGCGGCGGTGCTCCGCGCGCGAGACGACGGTCAGCGTGCCGCCGCCGCCCTGCATGGCCTGCACCGCGTTCAGGATCAGGTTGATGAAGACCTGCTGCAGCCCGTCGGGGTCGCCCTTCACCGGCGGCAGCGCGGGCACCGGCTGCTCCACCACGCGGATGGAGACGCGCTCGATCTGGTACTCGAGGAAGGCCAGCGCGTCGCGCAGGATGCCGCCGAGGTCGACGGGCGTCTTCTCGGGGCTGCGCGCCCGCGAGAGGTCGAGCATGCGCTGGATGATCTTGGTGATGCGCTCGGCCTGGTCCGCGATGATCTGCGAGTTCTTCTTCACCTCGGCGGGCTGCTCGGCCTTGCGCTCGAGGGTGCGGGCGCGGCCGCCGATCACGTTGAGCGGCGTGCCCACCTCGTGCGCGATCTCCGCCGAGAGCTGGCCGATGGTCGCGAGCTTCTCGCTCTGGCGCAGCCGCTGCTCGAGCTGCAGCTTGGCCTGCGCGCCGCGGCGGATCACCTCCTGCGCGTCGCGGAGCTGGGCCGTCATCTCGTTGAAGCGGTAGGCGAGGCGGCCGATCTCGTCGTTGCGATCGAGCGGGAGCGCGACGGTGAGGTCGCCCTTGATCACGTGGTCCATGCCGTCCATGAGCTGGTCGATGGGGCGGGCGATAGACCGCCGCGAGAAGAGGGCCACCAGGACGGTGAAGACGAGGAAGATGCCGCCGGCGAAGAGGAGGGCGAGGCTCGGGAACCGGGCGGGCACGAGGCCGGCCAGATCGAGCCGGAGCTCCATGGCCGCGGTCACCTTGCCCTTGTTCAGGAGCGGCACGCGATAGGCGTAGGCGCTCCCCAGGATCTCCTCCTCGGGCTGGTTTCGCTCCATGGCGCGGAGCACCCGCGAGTTGCTGATGGGCGCCTCCTCGGTGGGGACCGGCGCCACCGCCTTCCCATCGAGCCCGAAGAACGTGATGTTGACCGCCAGGCTACCCGAGACGAGCG
>JAKLHH010000383.1 GCA_022710245.1 Myxococcota bacterium | reverse complement strand
GCCTCGGGCAACGGCGTGGCCGCCTCCAGCGACGGGGTCTGAAGCTCGTCGACCGAGGGGGGCCGCACCAGCGCACGCGTCGCCGGCAGCCGGTCCGCGCCGCTCAGCACCCGCGCCGGCGGCAGCTCCTCTGCGGACGCCAGCGCGCGCGTCGGCGCCAGCCGCTCCGCGGAGCTGACGGCGCGCGTCAGCGGCAGGCGCTCCAGGGCCGGGGTCTCCGCGTCGGGCGGCGTCTCGATCAGGTTCTCGCCCGAGACCTCGACCACGTGCTCCCCGGTGACTTCCTCCTCGGGCCGGGGTGGCAGCGAGACCCGCCGCGGCTTGGTCAGCTCCTCGCCGTGCAGCGCCGCGCCCAGCTCGCGCACCAGCTCACCGACGGTGAGGTAGCGGTCCTGCTTGCGCTTGGCGAAGCCGCGGGAGAGCACCTCGTCCACCCGCCGCGAGAGGCCGCGGACGAGCTCGCTCACGGGCCGCGGCTCCATGTGGCAGACCTGGTAGAGGATGCCTGGCACCGACGGCCCGTCGAAGGGCAGCGCCCCGCTCAGGCACTGGTAGGCGATCACAGCACAGGCGAAGACATCGGTCTGCTGGTCGATCTCCTCGATCTGCCCCTCCGCCTGCTCAGGGGACATGTAGTGGGGGGTGCCGAAGATCGAGTTGTCGCGGGTCAGCACGCTCTTGCTGTGCTTGATCTTCGAGAGACCGAAGTCGAGGAGCTTGACCTGCAGGCCGCCGGTCGTGGTCCTGGTGAGGAAGATGTTCTCCGGCTTCAGATCGCGATGGACGACGCCGAGCGCGTGCACGGCCTCGAGCCCGGCCGCCACCTGGTCGAGGAGCTCGAGCAGCAGCTCGGGGTCCAGCCGGCTGCAGCCGGCGAGCTCGCCGTGGAGGTCGTGCCCCTCGAGGAGCTCCATCACCAGGTAGGCCTGGCCCTCCTCGGTGATGTTGAAGTCGGCGACCTCGACGATGTTCGGGTGGCCGAGCGCCGTGGCGACCTCGGCCTCACGCCGGAAGCGCGCGTAGGTGGCCGGATCGGAGTCGACCCCCGGGAGCATCAGCTTGACCGCCAGGCGCTTGTTGGCGAGCCGGAGGTGGATCGCCTCGTAGACCTTCCCCATGCCGCCCTCGCCGAGGAGGCCGGTGACCTGATAGGTCTCCCCCAGCACCCGACCGATCATGGGATCCGCGCCGGGCGGGCGACTCCTGGAGCCTCCGAGCACTTGGACGACCTTGGCTTTCTTGCTGAAATGGTAAGGAACGGGGCCCGAAACTACAAGGGCGTTGCTGGCTGTCGCAAAACGCCACGCCCTGCGGGGCCCGGCGCCCGGCAGCGGTCCGCTCGCTGGGAGTTGCTCAGAGGTGGGTGAGCTGGGTGAGCAGGGAGTAGGCGAGGCCCACGCCGATGCTAGCGAGCAGCGCGATCCTCATGCTGTTGGCGAGCCGCACGCTGTTCCGGCTGAGGTTGCTGAGCATTGACCGCCTCGCTTGCTGGGTGCTCCTATAGACGGAGCTCGCTGCGAGAAGTTCTCTGACGCTCAACTCCGTGGAGGTGACGCGACGCGACAGCGCAACGCCTGGCCCCTGTGCCCGCTCGTGCTCGTGATTTTGCTCGCCGCTCCCGCGCACGCCAAGGTGGTCAACGTGTCCACGCTCGCCCAGCTACAGAGTGCGATCAGCGCCGCGCAGGCAGGCGACGAGCTCGTCCTCGCCGACGGCACGTACGCCTTCAGCGGCAGCAAGATCGCCTGCACGGCCGCCGGCAGTGCCAGCGCTCCCTCGACGGACGCGCGGAGTGTCATCTCCGGTGGGTCTGAGATTCAGACGGGGTGGTCCTGACACTCGCGACGCGGGGGAACCCATCTTCGCCGTCGCGGTGCCCTCCCGGGGGCACCTGGACTCGCGGGCTTACGTGTCGCGACGAGGGACCGTCGGGGTCTCGATGGACACGCGCAGTGTCATCTCCGGTGGGTCTGAGACTCAGACGGGGCGATCCTGACACTCAAGGCTTGGTCGTACAGCGAGGACAGCGAAGACAGCGAAGACAGCGTGAACAGGGACAGCGAGGAGGCGGAGGTCACCCCAGAACAGGCGGCGTCGCCGGCCGCGCCGAGACGCGTCGCCGCCGCGCCCGCCAGTCGAGGAGCGCTCCGAGGACGAGCAGCGCCGGGCAGACCGCGGGGAGCCAGTCGCCGAAGCGGCTATAGAGGGTGGGCCCGCCGACCAGGCGTACGTGCGCCATCGCCAGACCTGGCCCCTCGAAGAAGTGGTCTCGCCGCGCGAGCAGCTTGCCTCGCGCCGAGATCACCGCGCTGATCCCGTTGGAGGCCGCGCGCACCATCACGAACCGGTTCTCGATGGCGCGGAAGCGGCTGTTCTCCAGGTGGTGGTCCTTCACCTGCCGCCAGTCGTTGGTCGGCACCAGCAAGATCTGCACACCGGCGCGGCCGTAGCGGCGCGCGAGGTCCGTGAAGTTGTCGTCCTGGCAGATCATCACGCCCAGGCGCACCCCGTCGTGGTCGACGACGAGCAGCTCGCCCCGCCCCGCCTGGTAGCGCTCGATGAAGGGGATCAGGTGTGTCTTGCGGTACTCGCCCCGCAGATCGCCGCTGTCGTCGAAGACCACCACCTGGTTCACGCGACGGTCGCGGTCGAAGTAGCCCACCGCGAGCGTCACCTCCTCCTCGCGCGCGAGCTCCGCGAGCCGGGCGAGGAGCTCGGTTCGCTGCACGCCGGTGACGGAGAAGCCCACCTCGGGCGAGACCACCAGCGAGGCGCCGCGCACCGCCGCCTCCTCGACGAGCGGCCGGTAGACCTGCTCGAAGATCGCGGTGACTCCGTGGGCGCCCTGGCGTTCGAGGTCCGCGTGCGTCCAGCCGATCGCGGCGACCCGCAGCCCGGTCTCTCCGCGTGTGCCGGCGCGCCAGGAGAGGGCGTTCCAGCTCGCCGTGAGGCCGACCAGCATGATCAGGATCAGCGCGCTGCGCATACGCTGGCCGCGGGTGGTGAGCGCGCGGACCAGCAGCGCCTGCCCGGCGACGAGGACGAAGACGAGCCCGGTCACGCCGGCCAGCGAGACGATCTGCGCCGCCTTCGGCGCCGCGGTCCAGACCCGCGCGAAGCACTGCGCCGTGCCCCAGACCGGCACCAGGTTGAAGTCGACCCACTCGACGATCACCGCCACGGCGCCCACCGCCAGCGGGCCGAGCGGCGAGGGCCAGGCGAGCACCCGCCGACCCGCCAGCGCGATGAGGATCCAGAGGAGGCTCAGGTAGAGCCCGAGCGGCAGGCCCATCAGCAGGGGGAACTCGAGGACCTTGAGCAGCGGGAGCGTGTAGGCGAGGCCGAGCGCGAGCCCGGCCAGCGCTGCCGCGCGGTAGCTGCGGCACCACCGCTCGAGCGCGAGGAGGAACGGACAGAGCGCGATGAGCTGGAGCGGCCAGGCATGCACCGGGTAGTCGGAGAGGAAGAGCAGCGCGCCGCTCAGCGCGGAGAGCCCGAGCACGAGGAGCAGCGGCGTGCGGCGCTTCTCGGTCATACACCCCTCATCATGCCACGGGGCAGCCGCACCTCGAAGGTGCTCCCCGCACCGGGCTCGCTCCTCACTTGTACGCTCCCGCCGTGGGACTTGACCACCGTGGCCACGATGGCGAGTCCCAGCCCGGTCCCACCGCGCGCTGCCTCGGTGGTGAAGAAGCGGTCGAAGATCTTGGCCTGGTTCGCCGGGGTGATCCCCGGGCCGCGGTCGCTGACGCGGAGCAGCGCGAGCTCACCCTCGACGAGGACCTCGAGGCGCGCGGGCACCCCGGGCGGGCTGAAGTGGACCGCGTTCTCGAGGAGCGCCTGCAGCACCGACTCGAGGTGGGGCGCGTTGGCCCACAGGCGGAGCGGCCCCTCGCCCGCCGCCACCTCGAGCGCGCCCTCGGGGAACCGCCCGGCCACCGCGCGCGCCAGCGCGGCGAGGTCGACCTCCTCGCGGTGCTCCAGCGAGGCCTCGATGCGCGAGAGCTCGAGGATGCGCGAGACCAGCCGCGTCAGCCGCTCGGTGTCGGCGAGGATGTTGCGCAGGAAGCGCTCGCGCGCCACCGGGTCCTCCGCGGCCTGCTCGAGGACCAGCTCGGCGGCGCCGCGGATGGAGGCGAGCGGGGTCTTGAACTCGTGGGAGAGGTTCGCGGCCAGCTCGGCGATGTACTGGGCGCGGCCGTCGAGCTGGCGCACGACCGCGTCGAACGCCCGCGCGAGCTGACCGATCTCGTCACCGCGCTCGAGGTGCAGGCTGGCGGAGCGGTCGCCGGACGCGATCCGCTCGGCCGCCCGGGTCAGCCTGCCGAGCGGACGCGAGATGGTGGCCGCGAGGAAGAGCGAGAGGAGCGCGGTGAGGCCGAGCGCCACCCCGAGCACGGTGAGCAGGGTGCGCCGCAGCCGGTACATCGACTCCAGCGCCGGCACGGTCGAGCGGGTGATGTAGACGATGCCCTCCACCCGCCGGCTCACCATGACCGGCATGGCGAGGAAGAGGAAGGCGCGGTGGATGCGGCGGTGGATGCGGGTCGCGGTCGCCTTGCGCCCGGCGCGGGCCGCGCGGATCTCCGGCCTCCCTCGCAGCGGACCGGGATCCGTGCTCGGTTGCCCCTCGAGGTGGCGGCGCGTGGGCGCCGCGTGGCCGAGGAGCGTCGGCGTCGGCTCCGGGCCCTCGGGCGCGCCCTTGGCGTGAGAGTCGGCGAGGAGGTTGCCCTGGCGGTCGAGGAGGCGGACCCGGGTGCGGGTGCGCTGCGCCGCGACCTCGAGGGCGGACGCCGCCAGGTGGAAGCGCGGGCGCCGCTGCTCGTCGAGGCTCTTCTCGAGGAGCGTCCGCAGCATCTGCGCCTGGTGCAGCATGTCCTGCTCGAGGGAGCGGAGGAGCTCGCGCTCGTAGGAGCGCGCCCACTCGAGCCCCACCACCGGCACCAGCACGGCGACCAGGTTGATCACCAGCAGGCGCGTGCGGATGCGGAGGAGCTGCGCCAGCACCCGCGCCGCCGCCCGTCGGACCCTCCCCGCCATCAGGGGACGCGGGCCTTGTAGCCGAGCCCGTGGATGGTCTCGATGGGGTCGTAGCCGGTGGGCCGGAACTTGGAGCGGATCCGCCGCACGTGGGTGTCGATGGTCCGCTCGGTGATGAAGTGGTCGAAGCTGTAGACCTCGTTCACCAGCACGTCGCGGGTCATCACCTGGCCGGGGCGGCGCAGCAGGACCTGGAGGACCGTGAACTCGGTCACCGTGAGCTGCACGGCGAGCCCCTCGCAGCTCACCTCGTGCCGGGCGGGGTCGAGGCGGACCGGGCCGACCTTCAGCTCCGGCGTGGCGGCGGTGGCCGCGGGGTGCTGCGGCTGGTGCCGGCGCAGCACCGCGCGCACGCGGGCCACCAGCTCGCGCGGCGAGAAGGGCTTGGCCAGGTAGTCGTCGCCCCCGAGCTCGAGCCCGACGATGCGATCGACCTCCTCGCCCTTCGAGGAGAGGAAGATGATCGGCAGGCTCGCCTTCGCGCGCAGCCTCCGGCAGACCTCCATCCCGTCGAGCTCGGGCATCAGGATGTCGAGGACCACGAGGTCGACCCCGCCGCGCTCGGCGCGAGCCAGCCCGGCGGCGCCGTCGGCGGCGAGCTCCACCTTGAAGCCCTCCTTCTCGAGAGCATACTGGACGACCTCGCGGAGGTGGGCGTCGTCGTCGACCACCAGGATGGTGGACATCGCGGGCTCCTGGGGCGCACGGGCGTGGCCGCCCTCGATGATATCCGGACCGCTGGCGGGCGCAAGCAGGCGGGCCTCGCCTCGCCTCGCGTCGCCTCACCGCGAGCGCCAGGCGAGCCGGGACGCCCGGACGAGCGGCAGCCGGGGAGGCTCGCGGTAGCCGTCCCCGGCGCCCCGCGGGTGGGGAGCGCTGGAGAGCCAGCCCGCGAGCCTCACCCGCGAGCCCGCCTCGAGCCGCCACTCGCGCGCGCGCACGGCAGCGTCCGGCGCGGGGCGGGAGAGGCGCCCGTAGAGGCGCGCCAGGCGAGCATCGAGGGCGGGGTCGCGCCCGAGGCGGAGGCGCAGCGGGAGCGCGCCGCCGAGCGCGACGGTCGCCTCGCAGGGCTCGACCAGCACCGGTCCCTCGTCTGTCTCGAGGAGGAACGCCGCGCCCGCCGTCTCGCGGCTGGGCGCGCCCAGCGCGAGCTCCGGCCCCTCGAGGAAGCGCTGCCAGAGGGTCAGCGCCACGCGGTAGAGCACGCAGCGCGCGCCGCTGAGCGGGGCTTCGAGCTCGGTGAGGGCACGCACGCGGCCCTCGAGCTCGATCCAGCGGCCAGCTGCTGGCCGGTCGCGGCAGCTACGCACGACGGCCCAACCTGTGCGGCGCCGCTCCCACTCAGTCGACCCGGCTGAAGACGCGGGGCGCGTCGACGGCGCCGTGGCTCGCCGCCGCGGCGGCGACCGGCGTCGACGGCGCAGGGATCGGTGCAGGGGTCGGAGCAGGGGTCGGCGACGGCGCGCCCGTCGGCGACGGCGCGCCCGTCGGCGCTGGCGCTGCCCCCATCCCCGCCAGCGCTTCGCGCAGCGTGCTGGGCGGCGGCGGGGTGGACCGGCCGAGCTTGCTCGCCCAGTCGATGCGCCCGGTCAGCTGCATCACCACGAAGAGCGTGAGGATGCTGAAGCCGGTGATGGTGATCCCGGTGTAGCCCTCGAAGAAGAAGGCGAGCGAGAAGAGGACCAGGTAGAGGAGCTGCGCGCCGCCGGCCCAGCCGAGCGCGAAGCCAGCGCCCACCGCGAGGCGCAGGTAGGAGACGACGAGCGCCACCGAGACCACGGCCGAGAGCGCGAAGGCGGCCCAGAGCGGCATCAGGTCGACGGAGTAGGCGAGCAGCAGGTGGAAGGAGAAGAACGCCGCGGCCAGCATCGCGTAGTGCACGGCGTGGAGCCGCACCTGCCTCAGCACCGAGAGGAGCAGCAGGAGGAAGAAGAAGAAGGCCAGCGAGACCGGCGCGAACTTGGAGATCTCCGCCGCCAGCGGCCCCGGGTTGATCTTCTGCGGCATCTCGACGGCGATCCCCGCGTCGGAGAGGAGGTTGCCGAACCTCCAGGTGAGGAGCCAGCCGCCCGAGGCGCGGCGCTTCTCCGTCGGG
>JAKLHH010000382.1 GCA_022710245.1 Myxococcota bacterium | reverse complement strand
CGCGGCCGCGTACATCTACCGCAAGCCGGGCGCGCCGGGCGGCCTGGCCGAGGCCGACCTCGCGAGCTCCGGCTACCAGTACCAGCGGCAGGCCTGGTACAGGGTGCCGCGGCAGCGCGGGCGGGCCCTCTGGAGCGAGCCCTACTTCGACCAGGGCGGCGGCGAGATCCTGATGTCGACCTATTCGGTGCCGCTCCTCGAGCCCGGGAAGCGACTGCTCGGCGTGGCCACCACCGATCTCTCCCTCGAGTGGCTGAGCGAGCTCCTCTCCGCGCTCCCCCTCGGCGAGCGGGGCTACGCCTTCATCATCTCGGGCAACGGGACCTTCGTCGCCCACCGCGACCGGGCGCTGATCATGAAGGAGACGATCTTCAGCGTCGCGGCCGCGCGGGCGGATGAGCCGCTGCGGCGCATCGGCGAGCGCATGCTCCGCGGCGAGGTGGGCTTCGTCCCGGTGCAGAGCTTCATCCACCGGCGGCCGAGCTACCTCGCCTTCACGCCGATCCGCACCACCGGCTGGTCCCTCGGCATCATCCTCCCGCAGGGCGAGGTCCTCGCCCCCGTGCAGTGGATGACGCTGATCCAGGTCGGCCTCGGCGTGGCGGGCTTCGCGGCGCTCCTCCTCGTCGTCGTCGGCATCACGCGGCGGGTGACGCGGCCGCTGCGCGAGCTCGCGCAGGCGACCCGGCAGCTCGGCGCTGGCCACCTGGAGGCGCCGCTCCCCGAGGTGGGCGGGCAGGACGAGGTGGCCGAGCTCGCGGGCGCGCTCTCCACCATGCGGCGCGACCTGCGCCTCTACCTGCAGGAGCTCGCGGCGACCACCGCGGCGAAAGAGCGCCTCGAGGGCGAGCTGCGGGTGGCGCGCGAGATCCAGCTGGGGCTGCTCCCGCGCGCGCTCGACCTCACCCCGGAGGTGGAGCTCGCCGCGGTGCTCGAGCCCGCGCGCGAGATCGGCGGCGACCTCTATGACTGCTTCCTCGAGGGCGGCGAGCACCTCGCGGTGCTGATCGCCGACGTGGCCGGCAAGGGGGTGCCGGCGGCGCTGCTGATGGCCCGCACCGGGGCGCTGGCGCGCGTCTTCGCCCGCGAGGACCCGCAAGTGGGGCCGGCCAGCGTCCTCGCGCGGCTCAACGAGGAGCTGGCGCGCGACAACGACGCGGCGATGTTCGTCACGCTGTGCTACGCGCGGCTGGAGCTGGCGAGCGGCCGCTGCGTCTACGCCAGCGCCGGCCACCCGTCGCCGCTCCTGCGCCGCGCGGAGGGCGAGGTCGCGCCGCTGCCCCGCCACGCCGGGCTGGTGCTCGGGGCGCTGCCGGGCGTGTCCTTCGAGGAGGGCGAGGTCACGCTGCGACCGGGCGACCTGCTCCTCCTCTACACTGACGGCGTCACCGAGGCGGTCAGCCCCACGGGAGAGCTCTTCTCCGAGGGGCGGCTGGTCCAGGAGCTGCGCGACGCGGGCGCGGCGGGCAGCCGCGAGCTCGTGGACAGGGTCCGCGCGCGCGTCCGTGAGCACGCGGCCGGCGCGCCGCCCTCCGATGACCTGGCGCTGCTGGCGCTGCGCTTCCTCGCATCGACTCACGGACTCCCGAGAGGTCGCCATGCTGGATGAGTCGCAACGGTCCCTTGTGCTCATCGCCATCGAACGGGCGCTGGCAATCCCACCCGGCAGCGTGGCGCGCCGCATGCTCGAGGGAGCCACGCCCCTCCTCCGGGGCTCTCGCGATGTCCCGACCGGCGCTGGCTGGCTGTTCGCGCCGTACCTCCTCCCGGTCTGGTGCGTGGCGAGGGGGATCGAGCTCGGCCAGCGCCTCGGAGAGCGCAAGGCGCAGAGAGGCCAGGTCCAGGCGCTGCGCGACTACGCGCGCGGCCGCGAGCCCCGGCGGATCTTCGTCGACGAGGGCGCCGCGGAGCTGCTCCTGCGGTGCTCGGTCGTGGCGCCGACGAGCTGGGATCCGGCGAGATGCTACGAGGGCGTCGCCCTGCTCGCTCGGCGGGGGGACACGCCACGGCTCCTGCGTCTGGCGGCCGGGCGGGCAGCTGTCCGCCGGATGGACGAGTGCTTCGCCGAGGTCCAGGAGGCGCTGGCGGCCTGCCTGAAGCGGCCCGCGGCGGCGCAGTCCTGGCGCTGGCGCCTGCAGGATCTCGGTTCGCTCATCGTGGACTGAGCAGGGCGCGACCGGCGCGCCGCCCTCCGACGATCTGGCGCTGCTGGCGGTGCGCTTTCGTCTTCAGGCGGGACCTGGGCGACCGAGCGCCCGATCAGTAGACCACGACGCTCGCGGCCGCCGAGCGCTTCGGCGGGTCGGGTGGGCGGACGACCAGGATGGGCGAGGCCTGGTCGGTCCGGTCGCTCCCGTCGCCGCGGCAGCGATCGACGAGCAGCGCGTCGGTGCCAGGCAGCCAGCGGAGCTGATCTTCACCGACGACGAGGCAGGTCCCGGCCGGAGCGCGCCGCTGCTTGCGGGCCGCGAGGAGGTCCAGCGGCCGCAGGCGCGCGGGCGTCACGGCGAGGAGCTTGCCGCGCGCGTCGGCGACGAAGACCCTGCGGTAGATGTAGTCGCCCTGGTCGCCGAGGCTGGAGTCGGTGACCACGGTCCAGCCGCCGGACGAGGTGCCCTCGAGCGCGACTCCCGGGAGCTTGGCCAGGCCGCGCAGCGCGGCGGGGGTCGCCGCAGACGGCGGTGACGGACGGGCGAGGACGCTGCAGGGCGGCTGCTCCGCCTTGGCGGTCCCGGCGCACTCGGAGCCCAGGAAGGTCAGCCGTGCGTCGACGCGCCCGCCGCGCAGCGGGATCTTGTAGGTCATCTCGCCAGACATCATGTTGACGTTGCGGTCGCGCGCCACCAGACACGCGGCGCCTCGCTTCACGTCGACGGAGAAGTCGGCGGACGCCTGCACGCGGCTGACCGGGTCGACGGCGTCGCCGCCCTCGCGGAAGCAGCTGTGGGTGGCCAGGGGCAGCCGGGCGACGAGGCGGTCCTTGCCGGTCTTCAGATCGAGCTCGTGGAGGTCGGGGCGGCGGGGTGCGAAGTAGTAGAGCGTCAGCGTCGAGCGATCCGGGGTGACGAGGCGCACGGCGCCCGCGACCAGCTGCGCCACGGGGCGCAGGTCGGGCGTCTGCACCTCGAGCCCCTTCGCCGTGGTGACGAGGAGCGCCGCGCCGCACGCCCCCTTCACCCGCTCGAGGGTCTCGCCCGGCGTCTTGCCGGCGGCGACGGAGGCGCACGGCGTCGCCGCGCCGACGGGGCGGCTCGGGGCGCCGGCGAGGAGCGCGAGGAACAGCGCGAGACGGGACGGGGAAGGTCGCAGCATCGGTCACCCCTCTGCTCGAGTGGACAGGCCGGAACGATAGCGGTCCTGCGCCGTCCGGACAATGTGCGCAGTGTGTGTGTGTGGCCGGCGTGCGGCTGGCCTCGACTCCAGGTCACGCGCCTCGCATCGCGGCCGAGTCGGCCGGCAGGTTCTGCCGGTGCGCGAGCCGGACCGCTCGAGCGAGCTCCCGCGAGCTCCGACGAGCTCAAACAATCTCGGAGGATCTCGAGCGCCTCGCCTCGGTCGCGGCCCTGGCACATCTCTGGCTATGAAGCGTCGGCGACACTGGCAAGCGCGCCGGACGACAGGAGAACGACCATGACCAACACGAAGACCCTCTCTGCCCTGACGCTCACGTTGGCTCTCGCCGCAGCCTGCGGCGGCGACCTGACCGACTCCTCGAGCACGACCGCGCTCGACACCCCGCAGATCGAGCAGCGCCTCTCCGCCGCGGCCGCGGAGCTCGCGCCGCTGCTGGGCGACGACCAGCTCAGGGCCGGGCTCGCCGCGGCGCTGGGGAAGCGCCGCACTGGCGACTACGAGGTCCTGCTCAAGGACGCCCGGGACCTCCCGCTGCGGGATGGGCGCACGCTCGGCGACGCGCTGCGGGCCACCGGCATTCTCGAGGTCGAGCTGGCCCAGCTGGCGACGCCCGGCGGGGTGCCCAACTGGGCGACCGCGCCAGAGGTGCTGGTGACCTGGGCCCCGATCGGCGTCGAGAAGGGCATCGAGCTGGAGTTCTACCACGCCGACGGCCGGGTCCACCGCGCGCCGGCCGGCGAACCTCCCCGGCTCCCGGTCGTGGTCCTCGGGCTCAACGAGCGCACGCGGCCCCCGTCCCCCGGGCCGGCCGCTCAGGGGATCGGTTCGCAGCAGCACGCGCTCAGCGCCACCTGCGCGGCGCCGTACTGCCGCGAGGTCTGGCTCAACCAGATCAAGATCGAGGACGATCACGAGCCCTGGTACAAGGGCGACCCCGAGATCTACATGATGTGCCTCGTCCCTGGGTACAGCATCCGCGACACCTGGGTGGTCTACACGGCCAAGCTCGACCTCGCGTCGGTGAACAGCGAGAACAAGTGGTACACCGTCAACAAGCCGCTCCTCGAGCTCAAGCTGGGGCAGCCAACGGACTGCTACGTGATGGAGGCGGACGAGGGCCGCACGAGCCCGGTGGACTCCGACGACGTGCTCGGCAGCGTGACCCTCTACTTCGAGGTCACCGCCAACACGCATACCGTCGCCGACGCCGTCTTCACGACGCGCTGAGCTCGCGCTCGCGACGCCTCGGCCCGGCCCCCCGTCTCCCCGCCTCCCCGCCTCCGTCGGATCCGCCGCCGGCGAGCGCGACCTCACCAGAACACCTGTGACCAGACGGTGCGACCGTCTCCCGCGTCAATCGCGACCACGTAGAGATCGTCGACCTCCTCCTCACCCTCCTCGGCGATGAGGTAGAGCCGCCCCGCGTGGAGAGTGGCGAACCGGATCGACCGGCCCTCCGCGCCGAAGAGATCCTTGATGGTTCGCTCCCAGCGCGGAGCTCCGGAGGCGGGCCGTCGACCGAGCATCGGGCCCCGGGACGTCGCCTCCAGACCGATCGCGTCTCCATCGACCAAGAGGAGACGGCAGTCTCGCGTGTCGAGGAGCGCCGGCGGCCTCTGCTTGCAGCGCTTCCACTCACGGGTCTGATCGGCCGGTCGAACGCCCGGATGATCGTCGAGCCAGGGGAGCCGATACCCCGCGGACCGATTGGACCAGAGACCGTCGCTGGTGACCGCGAGAAGATCGAGGGGACCGTGAGGGTCGAGCCGCTCGCCGAGGCGGCGGCCGTCCTTCACCGCGAGCGTCAGCAGCCGGTAGCGTGAGGTGCGTGAGCTGTACATCTGGATCAACAGCGCAGGCGGGTTCGACTCCACCAGCGCCGCGGCCCCGAGACGCCAGCGAGTCTTCTCGAGCGTCATGGCCAGCCGGTCATGCCCTGTGCAGTCCGCGACGAGGACGAGCACCCCGTAACCCCCGGAGAGCACCGCGACGATCCCCATGGCCAGGAAGAGGTTCGCGGCGAGTGGAAGCCACCTGGTCCTGGCGTCAGGCTCGAGCTTTGCCCGCGAGGGCCCGGGCTCTTGCGCCTCGCCACCGACCTCGGGCTTGCGCTCGGGCTCTGGCTTCTGCAGCGCCTCGATCGCTCGCGAGAGCTCCGCGGCGCCGCCCGCGCCCACCGCCAGCATCGCGGCCCGAACAAGGAGCAGCCGCCGGGGCGCCTCCCGCAGCCCCGCCGGCTCCTCGAAGACCTCGTGAACCTCACCGAGGACCTCGGCCCTGCTCCCCGCCTCCGGTGGCCGCGACAGATCGAGGCCGGGCTCGCCGAGGAAGCGCGTCTCCTGGTTCCCCTCGACCCTCAGCCGCAGCCGCGCATCGAGCGCCAGCTCGAACCGCGGAGCCCAGTCTTCGCCCGTCCGCTCTGTCGACGCGCCCTCGGCTTCCCCCGCGCAGACCGTCCCGGCCAGGCGAAGGAGCCGGACCTCGCGTCCCATCCAGGGCACCGTCACCACCTCGGCGCCGCAGGTCGGGCAGCGGTCGCCGGTCACCTCGATGGCGCCGCAGACAACACAGGTCCGACCCCGAAGGGCTGCAGCCGGCGCCTGCGGCCCGGCACCGCGGGATCGCCCCTTCCTGGATCTCTTCTTCTTGTTCTTCTTCTCGCGCGTGGTCCCCATCGGCGGCCTACCAGCCTACGGACGGTCGGCGACGCGGGCAAGCGCTGTGTGCGCCGTGCCTCCCGACCGACGTCGGTCAGGAAGTGAGCTGCGTCGCCGGTGTCGTGCTGGGGCACCACGGAGCCCAATAGGCTCAGGGGAGCGTCGCGGTCACCCCTTGCGCGGGCCGTAGCCCTCGCGCCAGGTGCCGGTGAGGGGGGAGGGGCTACCGTCGTCCTCCCAGACCTTCCAGGCGCCGGTCATCCGATCGGCGAAGAACTGCCCCTCGGCGCGGAGCTGCCCGTTCGGGTGCCAGACGCTCCAGGGGCCCTCGCGCCAGCCGTCGCGCAGGGCGCCGCGCGCGCGCGGCGAGCCGTCGGGGTACTGGAGCGCGACCTCGCGGCTCAGCCGCTCGAGGCGGGGCACGCCGGCGGCGAGGACGACGTGGAGGCGAGGCACCGCCTGCAGCCCGACGCTGTCCCAGAAGGTGGTCAGCGCCGGCACGCTCGCGCGGAGCGAGCGGTGCATCGGGCAGTCGCAGGTGGGCGAGGAGTGGGCGGGGCAGGCAGCGAGCGCACCGACGAGCGCCTCCGCGGCGCCGTCGGCGAGGAGGTACTGCTCGCTGCGCTCGTGCACCTCGTCCCAGTCGAGGCGGTCGTGCTCGCGGCGATCGAGGAGGCCGGCGCCGCAGGCCTGGCAGCGGAGCGCGGCGCGCTGCGTGTAGACGGGATCGTCGGGCGTGCCGCACTGGTCGATGAAGATGAGCGCCTCGAGGCGGGTCGAGCCGCAGGTGACGCAGGCGCCGGCGCCGAGCTTGAGCGGGCGGCCGGCCTCGTCGCGGAGCACGACGGGGAGCTCCGAGACGAGCGCGACGGGCGAGCTCCGCTTCTTGCTGGAGGAGGTCGCGGCGAGCCGCGGCCCTCGCGGGCGTGGGGTGCTGGGCTTCTTGCTGCCTGGGGTCTTGCTGCCTGGGGTCTTGCTGCCTGGGGTCTTGCTGCTGGTCGCCATGGCGGCTCCTGGCGCGAGGTCAGATGGCGGAGTCGAGCGCCCTAGTCTCGCGCGAAGAGGTGGTGGGAGTCCAGCGCGGCGCGCCTCCCCTAACCCCACAGTTCGCCTCAGTAGAACACGCTGCGCGGGTCTCTTTCGCCGCGGGCTTCGTTGCGCCT
>JAKLHH010000381.1 GCA_022710245.1 Myxococcota bacterium | reverse complement strand
CCTCGTAGTGGGTCTTCGGTTTCCGCAAGATCCCGAAGGGCTACACTACGAGTCCCCGCTTATTCAACCCT
Organism: Myxococcota bacterium; assembly: GCA_022710245.1. The sequence continues at coordinate 7,106 of JAKLHH010000381.1, read as the reverse complement.
CCTCGGTCAACACACGAAAGCACTCAGTCGGATCTGCGCCCCCTGCGCGTTAGGTTCGTGCCGGCGCCCCAGCGCGCCGTCCGCGGCGCGGCGCTTTTCTTCGCCACGCCGCGGGCCTATGCTCCGCGGCGATGAGCGAGAGGCGCGCGCAGCTGCTGCTCGTGATCACCGTGGTGATCTGGGGCTGGAGCTTCGTCGCCAGCAAGATCCTGCTCGCGCACGTCTCGCCGGCGGAGCTGGTGGGGCTGCGCCTGCTCCTCGGCTTCCCGCTGCTCCTCGGGCTGGCGCGGGCGGCGCGCGTGCGCCTGGTCGTGGCGCGCGCGGACCTGCCGCGCCTCCTGCTCGCCTCGCTGGTGCTGGCGGGCCACTTCCTCCTGCAGCTCACTGGGCTGCGCACCACCACCGCGACGAGCGCGGTCTGGCTGATCGCGGTGACGCCGCTCCTCATCGCCCTCCTCGCGCGCGTCCTCCTCGGCGAGCGCCTCGGGAGGCTCGCGGGCGTGGGGCTGACCGCGGCGACCGCCGGCGTGGTGCTGCTGGTCACGCGCGGAGAGCTCGCGCGCTTCAGCTTCCGCGGCGCCCTCGGCGACTGGCTGGTGCTGGCCTCGGCGCTCAGCTGGGCGGTCTACACGACGATGCTGCGCGACCTCTCGCGGCGCTACCACCCGCTGCTGATCACCACCGTCGCGTTCGGACCGCCGCTCCTCGTCGCGCTGGCGCTGATGGTGCCGGCCGCGCGCTGGAGCGTGTACCTCGCGCTGCCGCCGCTCGCGCTCGCCTCGCTGGCCTTCCTGGCGATCTTCGCGACGGCTGTCGCGCACTGGTTCTGGCAGGCGGGGGTCTCCCGCATCGGCGCCGCGCGCGCCGGGCTCTTCCTCTACCTGGAGCCAGTCTCCACCACCGCGCTCGCGGTGCCGCTCCTCGGCGAGCCCTTCGGCGTCAGCACGGCGCTGGGCGGGCTCCTCGTGCTCGCGGGGGTCTACCTCGGCTCATTCTCCCGGCGTGGGTGACGGGCCTCAGCGGGTGGCGCGCTCGACGCCGAGGACGTTGGGCAGCCGCCACTGGTGCTGGTTGCCGTCGCTGGGCAGGAAGCCCGTCTCGAAGCTCCCGCAGAGGTCGAGGTCGACGCCGCCGGCGTGGATGGAGAGGCTGGCCTCGGGCCCGCCCTCGAGGTGCTGGGCGCGCACGATGCCGAGCGGCAGCGAGAGCAGGAGCCGGTTCAGCTCCCACATGGTGAGCGGCGCGCGGCAGAAGACGAAGAGGAGGTTGCCCTCGCGGTCCATGGCGAGCGCGGCCTCGCTCCAGCGCTTGGGCTGTTGCTTCCAGACGCCCTCGCCGGTGCGTCCGTCCTTGCTCCGGATCAGACGCAGGTTCTGCACGACGGTCGGGTAGCCCTCGAGCGCCACGCCGCCCGCTGCGTCACGGTCGAGGAGCAGCGCGCGCGCTCCGCGGCCCTTGCTGGCCATCACCAGGAGCGAGTCGTAGCGCTTCCAGCGCCGGGTCTCCACGCGCCCGTCGATCTTCGTGTAGCCGACGTGCGTCGAGTGGTCGTCCTGGTACATGCCGAGGTTGATCACGGCGGCCAGCTTGAGCTCCTGCGCCCACTCGCCGGCGGTGCGGTTCCCGCCGCCGTGGCGGGCTGCGACCACGGCCCGCAGGGTAGCGGCGCCGGGCGAGACGCGCAGCAGGTGGAGGCGGTGGTCCTTGACGACGAGGGGCACCGCGCTCGCGCCAGCGACCGGCGCGGTGGCGTAGGCGAGGCCGGGCTGCAGCTGGCGCCAGGCGAGCCGCGGCGGGGCGGCGGCGGTCAGCTGCGGCGCCACGCAGAGGAGCAGGACGAGGAGCGATCGCATCTGCACAGTCTACGCTGCCACCGCCGTCGAGGCTTCCGCTCCATGTGGCGTCCACGGCTGCAGACAGGCGGTCGCACCGGGCGCCGTGGTCGGCCGCGACCGCCTCGCCCCGGGCGACCGCTGCCACGGCCGCCAATGATGCCAGGGCGATACCACGTCGTGCGGCCAGCGGCGCGGTGGAACGTTTGATGCAAACCGTGGCGCCGGGAGGCCTCGATGAGATCGATGAGATCGAACCCTCCGCCCCGCTCGCGGGCTCTGGTCCTCGGGCTCACCGTGCTCGTCGCGGGGCTGGATGCTCGAGCCGACGGCGCCGCGCAGCAGCTGATGGACGCCGCGCGCGCGATGGAGGGGCAGTGCACCTGGGGAGAGGCGCGGCTCGACGCGGAGCACGGCTACCGGCGCATCGATGGGGGCGACCTGCGGCGCCTGCTCGACCGCGAGACCGCCACCATCGGACCTGGCCCGACGGCCAGCTGCATGGACTGGATCCTCCTCGCTGGCCTTCGCGCCGGGGTGCTGGCGACGCCGCAGCTCGAGCGGATGCAGCGCCGGGCGATGAGCGCCGGGGCCGCGGCCCGGCGGCGCTTCCTCGAGCAGTCTGGCCCCGGGTACCGGATCAACGCGGACCTGACCGGGCTCTTCGCCTATGGCGACGCCCTCGCGCGCGCTCTCGGTGCCTTTGGTGCGCCCGTCTGGAGAGGCCTCGACGGCGCGGGCCGCATGCCCGCTCCGCGGCCGGGCGACCTGGTCTTCTTCGGCAACGATGGCCACCACGTCTGCCTCGCGACGGGGACCGCCCGCGGCGGGGAGCACGAGGTGCTCCAGCTCGTCTCGGGCACGCCCGGAGTGCATCGCACGACGGTGCAGGCGATCCTGCGTGACATGATCGCGAGGTCCGAAAAGATGCCCCCGATGCCCTTCCGCGTCGCGCGTCCCGACTGGGACAAGCTCGCCGCGCGCGCACGGAGGAGCGTCTCCGCGGCGACAGCCCGGCCTCGCTGAGCGACACCTCTCCGTCCTCCTCTCTCCTTGGCGCGTCGAGTCCGACGCATCGTCGACGCCAGGCGCGTCTTCGCTGCAACACGTCGCGGCGGACTCTCCCGCCGCAAGTTTAACAGTTAACAGATAAGAACGCTGTCGCCCATTTACTGTTAATCGAAATCCGGACGGTCGTCGCCCGGGCCTGGCGAGGCCGCCGGCCGGGACGGTTGTGGGCAAGGGGGCGAGAAGCCCCTGGAAGGTCGAGAGGGGGGGGCGCTGGCACGCGCAGTGCTCTCTCGTCTCGACGGAGGTTCGATGATGCGAACGCACCCGGGATCAGGTCGGCCGACGATCGTCGTGAGGTCGCTCGTGACGCTGGCGACCGTCCTCTCGCTCGCCGGGCTGGCGGCGGCGAAGTCGCCGCTCGACCGCGTCGAGCAGGAGCTCCTCGGGGGCTGGGACCGGGAGCTCAGGCGCGTCGAGGCCACCATCGGCTCTCTCTCGCGCGCGCGGCACCCCGAGCCACTGACAGCGAAGCTGCACGTCCTCTATGTGGAGGCGGTCGAGGTGCTCAAGCTGGTCAGCGAGCGCCAGCTCCCCGCCGAGCTCGAGCGGCGCATCATCCGGCGCCTGCAGGATCTCGAGCTGGTGAGCGGCGGGCTGCAGGCGGAGATGAGCCGCCGGCTCCACGCGCGGAACCCGGGCGGCGCCGGGGCGACGCTGGTGCGGCGCACAGCTGGCGAGGCCGTGGCCTTCGACCGCTACCACCCCTCGTACAAGTCGCCGACCCTCCTCCCCGCGCGCGAGCAGCGACGCGCGCTGGCGAAGGCGAGGGCGGAGCACGCGGCGGCGCACCCCGGGCAGCGTCCCTACCGGCCGCTCGACCGCGCCCTGCTCGCGAGCGCGAGGTCCGGCGAGGTGCTGGAGTGGGTGGCGCTCGGCAAGCCCGAGCGGCCGATCATCCGCGTCACGCGCGACGCCAAGCACGTGGTGGTCGCCAACGGCAACCCGGTGCTGGCGAGCGGCGGGCTGCTGGTGCACCGTGACGCCGCGGAGCGGCTCGTGGCGGTCGAGCTCTCCAACTGGTCCGGCACCTACCAGGCGGAGCTCGGCGCAGCGGACTACACGGTGGGCGTGCGTCTGCAGCGGCTCCGCGTGCCCCGCGATCGGATCGTCTTTCGCACCGCGATGCCCGGCGGCTACCTGAAGCTCTACGAGAACCTGCGGCAGCTCTGCGCCCCCGCTCGCGAGGGGGACGTCAGCAAGCAGACCCTGAAGGCCGGATCGCAGGCCATCGCGGAGGTGGCGAAGAGGCGGGTCGAGCGGCAGCGGCCCGGCTGGAGCGCGGCGGCGGCGCGGTATGCCGCCCGCACGACAGACCCGGCCAGGCGATGAGCCGGGACGAAGCAGACAAGGAGAGTGATCATGAAGAGCACAGCCCACCACGCGACGCAGCTCTTGACCCTGACCGCGCTGCTCCTCGGCATCACCGGCGCGGCGCGGGCCGACGAGATCTCGACCTTCCGCTTGAACCCGCGCGCGAGCGTGGTCGGACCCAACCTGCAGGTGCAGGCGCTCGTGAACCACTTCAACACGGACGGACAGGGCACAGCCGAGTTCTTCGCTCACTCGCGGCGGCCCGCCCACAGCGAGGAGATGGTGCGAACCGGAGTGCCGCTGCGGCTGGCGGGCCAGGCCACGGCGCAGCCGATCAAGCTGCAGGACCGCGCCAACAAGCTGACCCTCGAGGTCGACTACGCCAGGCTGAAGAGCCAGCTCGGCCTCGTCGCCGGCGACAAGCTCTGCCTCGCCTGCTACTTCAACCTCGACTCCGGGCGTGACGCCGCGCGCGCGGAGAGCCACGCGAAGTTCGGCACCCCGCTCAAGCACTACCACATCTACGGCTCGACCGACCCGAAGACCAACGCTGACTGGACCTCCCTGGTCCTCCCGTGAGCCAGCTGGCCTCCGGGGAGAGGAGAACGACCATGCGTCCGACGAAGATGACCTTGCTCCTGGCCCTCGCTCTCGGCGCGCTCGCCGGCCCACGCGCTCACGCGCAGGGTGACCCCGGCATGGCGCTCAAGTGGACCCACCCGCTGATGGACTGGGACGGGACGCCCGCGCACCCCATCGCCCGGGCCGCCGATATCCCCAGCCTCGGCGACGACGGCCTCTTCGCCGAGGCAGAGAGCGCGATCGAGTTCGAGGGCAAGCGCAACTTCCGCGACAAGCGCGCCATGCGCGTCGGCGCGTCCTTGCTGAACCGCCTGGCGAAGGATCCGAAGCTCGCCGCCACGATCCTGGGCGAGGGCTACGCGATCGTGAAGTCGGCGACCTACACCTTCAACGATGTCTATCGTGACGAGGTGGACGTGAAGAAGGCGGCGGGCACAGACCGGCCGCTGGCGCGGTACCAGGCGGGCGTGCGCGTGCGACACGTGCCCGGGAGCGGGATGCCAGGTCAGATCAACGGCAAGCCCTGGACGAGCCCTCCTGGTGGCGTGAAGCTGGGCGCCGACGGAGTGGTCGCCGTGCGCAACGAGCGGCGGCTCCCGATCGGCTCCAGCCCCGACTTCGCGGCGATCGGGGCCGACCAGAGCGACCTGAACCCGGTCGGCTGGCTGAAGGAGAAGGGGCTCGACGCCGGCAAGATCCTGACCACCCCCTCGGCGAAGGTGCCCGACAGGCGCGTCCGCTACTCGCTCGTCTTCCAGGGCTTGCCGGTCGCCGAGGTCAGCGTGGATCACGTCTTCGCCTTCCAGGCCCTCGCCGGGAAGGAGGGGACGGCGGACCCGCGCGCCAGGCACCAGAAGGTCACCTTCTTCCAGCTCGAGGCCGATGTCGGCCACCCGCCCATCACGAAGGAGGGCAAGGCGACGGCGACGGCGAGCGGCCACGTGGCGGGCATCGCCAACTGGACCGGCCCGCACACCGCGAAGGACCTCCACCGGCCCGAGCTCGCCGCCGACCCGGCGTTGACCGAGGCGGGGCGGGTGATCGGCAGCCTCTATGGCTGGATGGAGAAGCACGGCGCCAGGATGACCACCGCGAAGCCGAAGTACACCGAGGGCATCGAGCGCTCGTTCGGGACCTCCCAGCGGGTGCGCAGCGCGCGGCCGCTGGACCTCGCAGCGCGCGGCAAGAGCCGCGGCGTGCGCCAGGATGCCGGGGGACGACGATGAAGACTCCCTCCCTGTCTTGCCTGCTCGCTGCGCTGCTGCTCGGCGGGCTCCTGGTCGCATCCGACGGGCACGCGCAGCAGAAGGGCACCCTGCAGAGCATGGGCGCCTCCTGGTACGACACGCTCCCTCGCGGCCACTGGGCGCGCGAGGCGCCATACCGCGCCCAGCTCGAGCGCCTGGTGGCGCCGATGGAGCGGGAGCTGACGGGGCAGGGGGGGCGGGCGGACACTCCCGCGATGCAGGTCCTCTTCCGCGCGCCGCACGGGTTCCGGCAGCTCGCTGTCGCCGAGGGGAACGACGTGCCGGCCCGCTATGCCTGTCGCGGCGGCGCCGCGGCAGAGGCCTGCTTGCTGATCCCGGTCAGCGGTCACATGGGCCCTGACTGGACCGAGCGCTTCGCCCGCAACGACCAGCACAAGCTCTACCTGGCCAAGGCCGAGCTCTTCTCGACCCGGCAGAACTACGGCCTCACCGGTCCCCTCTCGATGGCACGGGTCTCGGGCGCGCAGTCGCTCGACCCCGGCGTGAACGCCGACGGGCGCCTGGTCACGCCGGTCGCGCTCACCCTCAAGCTCCCTGCCGGCACCTCTCTCCTCTACTTCGAGTCGGTCGATCGCACGAACGGCATGAAGGGCGCGTGGGACGGGTACGCGGGCGGCCGAACCATCCTCTTCGACCGCGAGTGATCACGGCTACGGCTCGTAGAGGTGCTGCAGGATGGAGATCCCGAGCGACGTCTGATCCCAGCAGACCACGTGAGCCTTGCTCTTCGAGTCGACCCGCACGATCGGTCTCGAGTAGGTGCCGCCCGTGAGGAGCGGCAGCGAGGTGGAGGAGCTCCAGGCCCCGCCGGTCCGACGCTGCACCAGCACCGTCTTGCCCTCGGCGGTGACCACCACGGGCACGCCCGCCGGGGACAGCGCGAGGTAGCCCCCGTTGACCGAGGAGCTCAGCTTCTCGGGCGTCGTCCAGGCCCCGCCGCTCCGCTGGCGATAGAGGTAGCCCGCGGTCTTGTCGAAGTAGAGGACGTGCGGCGTCCCGCCCGCGTCGACCTCCATCATCGGGCCGGGGCCGTAGTAGGTGC
>JAKLHH010000380.1 GCA_022710245.1 Myxococcota bacterium | reverse complement strand
AAGACAGCGCGCCCCTCACGCTCCGTCAACTGCCAGACCAGCTGCCACGGTCGTTGTCGCCCCACCGCCGTCAATGCCGTCGGTGACTCGACGGTGCGCCGGCCGAACGGCGCGCCCGCGCGCCGCCCGCGCATGACGCAGAAGGCACCGCTCGAGCTCCATCGGCGCTTGCGTCGCCTGCCTCGCTCACTAGCCTTGAAAGTCTATGGACCACGTCGAGTCAGTCATCATCGGCGGGGGGCAGGCGGGGCTTGCGACCAGCTACTACCTCACGCGCGCGGCGCGCGACCACCTGGTGCTGGAGCAGGCGAGCCGGCCAGCCCCCGTGTGGCGCAACGAGCGCTGGGACTCCTTCACCCTGGTCACGCCCAACTGGACCTTCCGCATCCCCGGGGCCGAGTACCAGGGCGACGCCCCGGACGGCTTCATGCCGACCGGTGAGGTGGTGGCCTGCTTCGAACGCTACGTCGAGCGGTACCAGCTTCCCCTCGAGTGCAACCGACGCGTGACCTCCGTCGAGCCGGCGGGCGAGCATCGCTACCTGGTGCGTGCAGAGGATCACGTGATCGAGGCCGACAACGTCGTGGTGGCGACGGGGCTCTTCCAGCGACCGAAGCTCCCGCCGGCGGCCTCACTCCTCTCGTCGGACCTCACGCAGCTCCACAGCAGCGCCTATCGCAACCCGGAGGCGCTGCCCGCGGGCGCGGTCCTCGTGGTCGGGAGCGCGCAGTCGGGCTGCCAGATCGCCGAGGAGCTCTACCAGCGGGGCCGCGAGGTGTTCCTCTGCACCGGCGGCGCGGGCCGGGCACCGCGGCGATACCGCGGCAAGGACATCATCTGGTGGCTGCAGCAGGTCGGCTTCTTCGATCTCACCCCCGAGGAGCTCCCCCCTGGCATGGGGAAGTTCGCCGGCATCCCCCACGTGTCGGGGGCGCGGGGCGGGCACACGCTCAACCTGCACCAGTTCGCCCGTGACGGCGTGACGCTGCTCGGCCGGCTGCGCGACGCGGCCGGGCACAAGGTCTTCCTCGCCCCCGACCTGCACCAGAACCTCGCCAGCGCCGATGGATTCGAGGAGAACGTGCTGCAGGTGATCGACCGCTTCATCGAGGCGACCGGTCTCGAGGCGCCAGAGGAGGAGCTCCCGCGCCTGCGGCATGGCTTCGCGCAGCCGGTGCGGCAGGAGCTGGACCTCGAGGCGGCCGGCGTCAGCACCGTCATCTGGGCGATCGGCTATGTCTTCGACTACTCCTTCATCCAGCTGCCGGTCCGCGACGCCGACGGCTTCCCCGTGCAGGCAGGCGGGGTGACCCGCTATCCGGGGCTGTACTTCGTCGGCCAGCCCTGGATGCCGTCCGAGAAGACCGGCTTGATCCTCGGCGTGGGCGAGGCGGCGAGGTCCATCGCCGCCGCCATCGTCGGGCGGCCGGCCCAGGCCTGAGGCGGGACCGGCTTGCTGCGGGGTCTCTGAGAGGGTGTCGTCACGGCTGGTCGGCCGGGCAGCTGTCGGTGAGCTCCGCGCAGGCCAGGGCCGCCGGGCGCGGGAAGGAGTCGCCGGCGCTGGCGGCGTAGGACCAGGCGAGGAGCCGGTCGCGAAGGAGATGCTGATCGGCGGCCAGAGGGAGTCGCAGGTGAGGCAGGGCAGGCCGACCTGCGCCACCACGAGCCGCTGCTCGCCGTCGGAGACGACCAGCTGCCCCTGGGCCGCGGGCGGCGTGGGCATCGGCTCCGGCACCTCGACCCAGGCGACCCGTCGACCGTCGACGCGCACGCCGGAGCGGCTGACCTCGCCGCCCTCGGCGACCCGGAGGAGCGCTCCGCTCGCCGCATCGTGCCGGGTGACATGACCGTCGCAGCTCCAGGCCGCCTGGCCGCCTCGCGCGTCGGGCGGCCCGCAGTGGCCCTGCTCGAGGACGCGGAGCTCTCCGCCGTCGTGCAGGCAGACCCCCGCTCCGCACTGCCAGTAGACACGGTCCCCGTCGACGACGGGGGCGCGGTCCTGCGCCTCGCTGTGGCTGAGCTGGGTCAGCTGGCCGTCGCGGTAGCGGTAGACCTCGAGCTGCTCGTCGGCCCAGCCGCTCCAGACCACGGAGCTCCCGTCGGTGTAGGGGCCGCCGCCGAGCGGGTAGCTACCCCAGGTGGACGCACGCTCGGCGCAGCCTGTCACGACGACGTGGCCTCATCGTCTCGCATTGATCGTCGCCGCGAACAGGGCGCGGTATTGTAGCTGGCTCGGGATTACACAAGGTGTTGGTTGGGCTGCCATCTCGGAGAACCCCCAATGGACTCCTCTGCCATCTGGCGTCGTTTTGTTGACACCGCCGGCGACTACGATATCGAAGGGCCACTCGACGACGCCACCGCACCGATCACCACGTACTTCCCCGGTGCGGCGTCCAGACGGCTAGTCTTCGTCACCAAGGACGCCTTGGTCCGTTGTTGGCAGCGGAACGACCTGCTCCCCGCGGCGACGGCGGTATTCGCGCTGCACGGGCCCGCGACCACCCAGCACTGCCAGTTCATGAGGCGTATCGTCGATGAACGGCCCGTGCTCTTCTTTGGCGACCTGGATCCGATGGACCTCACGACGTTCGGAACCCTGCGCGCTGGCGGCACGGGTTGGGACCACGATCCGGCCACCAAGATCAATGTGCACTACCGCGGCATCGATGATTCCGTTCTGCGTCTCGCGGAAGAGCACGGGGCTCGGCTGCCGCCCGGCCAGGCGGATCCAGATCCAGGAACAGTGGCTATTCGCATGGAGGCCGTCGAGAGGCGGCACTTCGGCGTGCTGTGTCGACTCATGCCTGACCTGGAGCAAGTCGTCGGGTCTCGGGCGTTCGACCTGATGAGACGGGGATGGAAGCTCGAGGTCGAGGCCCTCAGCTTCAAGCGGGCCCTCATGGCGAACGTGTTGCGTCGTATCCTCGATCTCGCATCGTGAGCGGCACCGGCGGTCGAGTCTTGCCCGTCGATCTTGCCCGACGCCTGACACCTGTTAAGGTCCCGTCGTGAGGATCTTCAAGTCAGTTACCGACCTGCTGACCACCTATCGCGGTGAGCCTGGGCAATGAAGCTCCTCCTCGTTGACGATCATGAGCCCTTCGCGAGGGCAGTCGTCGCCGCCTTCCTTGAGTTCGATGAGGTCATCCACGCGACCACCTTGGCCGCCGCGCGACGCGAGCAGGGCGAGTTCGACGCGATCCTGGTCGACTACGACCTCCCCGACGGCAAAGGCGACCTCCTCGTGGCCGAGATCCGGCGTCACCAGCCGGGGCAGCTCATCATCGCCATCTCCGCCCATGAAGAGGGCAATGCTGCCCTCCTGCACGCGGGCGCGGACTGCGCATGCCCCAAGACCCAGTTCTCGAAGATCCGCTCGATCCTCGATGCGAGAGCAGGGGCGTCAGCGAGCCGCGCGCCGAGACCGACGGCGCTTGCGTTCACGGCCGCGGGTGGGCCCACCAACGAGGACCGCTCACTCATCGCGCGACCCTCATGGGGGCTCGTCGTCGCGGTCGCTGACGGCGCCGGGGGAACGGGGGCGGGAGGCTTCGCAGCGCAGACCGCCGTCGACGAGATCGGCCGTGCCGTCGCGGACGCACGCGCTCCGCTGTCGCTGGCACAGCTCGCCGAGCTGCTCGTCCACATCGACGCGGTCCTCGTGGAGAGCCGAACCGGCGGGGAGACCACCGCCGTCATCGCTCAGCTGGTCGGCTCGTCCATCGTCGGTGCAGCCGTGGGCGACTCCGGAGCGGTCCTCGTCCACATCCACTCCAGCATGACGGACCTCACGGCCCGGCAGTCCAGGAAGCCGCTCCTGGGATCAGGCTGCAGCACGCCGACCGTCTTCGGTCCGGCGATGCTCGGCGGGTTGCTCCTCGTCGCGAGCGATGGTCTGATCAAGTACGCGCCACGAGCGGCGTTCGCGCGTGCGATGGCAGCGCCCGACCTGTCCAGCGCACGGGACATCCTCCTCGAGAGCGTTCGACTGCGCTCTGGTGGGCTTCAAGATGACACGACCGGCGTGCTGGTTCGGGCCTAGCAGCACAGCAGCAGGCGGTTGAAAGCAACCACCGGCCGACGTGCTGTTCCGGAGCCACCCGTGATCGGGGCGGCTCACCAGTCGACGTCCGGACGGATGGTGTGATCCCAGGCGAGCTCCTCGATGCCGCCCACCCGGCAACGCAGGCAAGCCCCGGGGCGCGTCCGCGCGGCGCTCAGAAGCGGATCAGCGAGCCCTCGCCGGTCGGCCGCGGACGTCGCTTGCTCCGCTTCGCGGGCGCCGGCGCCTTCGGCTGCTGCTTCGTCAGGGCGGGGGCGGAGCGACCCGCGCTCGCGTCGGCGCCCCTGCCGGGATCAGCGTCGCTGCCGTCGGGACCCGCCTCGCGCGCGGCGTGCGCCGGCACCCGCCCCGGGCCGCTGAGCCCCGCGCGGCTCGCCCCCGGCTCGGGCGCGGGCGTCGGCCTCGGCCGCGGCGGGTCGCTGGCCGGCCCGCCCAGCAGCAGCGTCGCGAAGACAGCGATCGCGGCCAGCAGCAGCACCGCCGCCGCTGCGAGGAGCACGCGCGTGGAGGGCCTCGTGCCCGGGAGGCTGAGCGTCCTCGCCAGCGACCGCCGCTCGCGCGTCGGCGTCGGGGACAGGGTCGTGTCTGCCTCGTCGCGCCAGCGCCGGGGCCGGGCGAGCAGCGGCTCGAGCGCGCGTCCGGCAGCGGCGGCCAGCTCACTCGCCAGCTCGCCCGCCGTCGACTGCCGTCCCGCCGGGTCCAGGCTGGTCGCCCGGAGCAGCGGGGGGACCAGCGTCGGCTGCTCGGGGAGCTCGATCTCCACCGGCGCCACCTGCTTGCTCACCATCACCGCGCCGATGCTCTGGCCCGCGTAGGGGCTGCGGCCGACCAGGCACTCGAGCGCGAGCAAGCCCAGCGCGTGGACATCGGCGCGCCGGTCGACCGGCTCGCCGCGGCACTGCTCGGGCGCCATGTAGAGCAGCGAGCCGACCGGCTGCCCGTCGGTCGCCTCGCCGACCGGAGCGCTGAGGTCCTTGGCGACGCCGAAGTCGAACAGCTTCACCCCGCCGCGCTCGTCGGCGACCAGGAAGACGTTGGAGGGCTTCAGGTCGCGGTGCACGATGCCGCGCGCGTGCGCGGCGTCGAGCGCGGCCGCCAGCTCGCCGACCACGATCAGCGTCTCCTCCAGCGCCAGCGCGCCGCGGGAGCGGAGCCGCGCGCTCAGCGTCTCGCCCTCGAGGTGCTCCATCACGTAGTAGCGCCGTCCGTCGGGGAGCACGCCGAAGCCAAAGACCTGCACGATGCCCGGGTGCCGGAGCTGAGCGACCAGGCGCGCCTCGCGCTCGAAGCGGCGCACGGCCTCGGCGCTGAGCGCGAGCTCGCTGCGCAGCACCTTGATCGCGAGCTGGTTGCCGAGGACCGGGTGGGTGGCCAGGTAGACGGTGCCCATCCCGCCCTGACCGAGCGGACGGACCACGGTGTAGTCCCCGACCGGCGTCCCGCTGCGGAGCAGCGGCTCCTCACTGGCCTCTGCGGACATGCCAGCGGCCAGTATAGCACCCGGCCCTGCACCGGCGGCGCCGCCGCTCCTGGTCGACCCGCTGGTCGGCGCCGCTCTGGCGCCGCAGGCCCCGCGCCTGTGAGCCAGGCAGCAGCCAGCCGGCGCCAGCCAGCCCGGCGCCTGGCCAGCGTCAGCCGCGGCGTGCTATCAACGGGGTCCACCGATGCGCTTCGGCACCGACACCACGACCTTGCTCGCCACGGTGAGCGAGCACGAGCTCCGCCTCGACGGCGCCGAGCTGGTGGTGCAGGCGGGCCCGGACCGCGGGCAGCGCCTCACCCTCGGCGCCGGTCCGCTGCGGATCGGCACCGCACCCGACTGCGACCTGGTCCTCAGCGACGGGACGGTCTCCTCCTACCACGCCGAGGTCGACGCCACGGCCAGCGGCTACCTGCTGCGCGACCTGCAGAGCAAGAACGGCGTCCGCCTGGGTGGGCTGCGAGTGCAGGGGCTCGTCCTCGAGGACGGCGTGCGTCTGCAGCTCGGCGCGACGGTGCTCCGCGTGCGCCGCACCGCCGACGCGCAGACGCTGCCGCTGGCCCCGCCGGGCGCCGTCGGCGAGCTGGTCGCGCGCTCGCTCGCGATGCGCGCCGCGGCGGCGGCGCTGGAGAGCTACGCGGGCAGCGAGCTGGCGGTGCTGATCGAGGGTGAGACGGGGACCGGCAAGGAGCTGGCGGCCCGGGCGCTGCACGAGCGGGGGCCGCGCCGCGACGGTCCCTTCGTGGTGGTCGACCTGCCGGCGATCAGCGGCCCGCTGGTGGCCGCCGAGCTCTTCGGCCACGAGCGCGGCGCCTTCACCGGCGCCCTCGCCGCCCGCGCGCCCGCCGCGAGGACATCCTCCCGCTGGCGCGGCTCTTCGCCGCCGAGGAGGGCTGCCTGATCTCGCCGGAGCTGGCGCGCGTGCTCGAGGGCTACGACTGGCCGGGCAACGTGCGCGAGCTGCGCAGCGCCATCGCCCGGGTGGCGGCGATGCCCGACGCCCCGCTGGAGCTGGCGCCCGCCGCGCGAGAGGAGGGCGAGCGCTGCGGGGTGCTGCCGCTCTCGGAGGCGCGCCGCGAGGCGATGCTGGAGTTCGAGGAGCGCTACCTGGAGCAGGTGCTGCGCGCCGGCGGCGAGAGCATCGCCGAGGCGGCGCGGCTGGCGGGGGTCTCGCGCTCGTTCCTCTCCCGGCTGGCCGCGCGGCACGGCCAGCGCCTCCGCGACCGCCGCGCGCGCGAGGACTGACCGGCGTCGCCGCGCTCAGGGGGCCCGGCGAGCCTGCCGCGCGTCGCGCCAGTGCAGCAGCGCACCCACCACCGCCGTGGCCAGCGCGGTGCCGAGGAGGACGTCGCTCGCCACCGCCAGCCGCTGCGCGCGGTCGGCGTCGTCGTTGGCGCGCCGGTCGCCGCTGGCGGCGAGGCGGTCGGAGGAGGCATCGGCCGCCAGCGCGAAGCCGCCGCTGAGCCCGCCGGCGACGGCGAGGGCGCCGGCGATGCCGTAGCAGATCCAGTGCGCGCGGGAGCGGGGGGCTGCCGGGGCCGCGGGCGGGGGCGCCGACGGGAGCAGCAGCGCCGCGCGCTCGGGAGGTGCCGCGCGGGTGGACGCGGGGGCCACGGCGGGCGTCGTCGCTG
>JAKLHH010000038.1 GCA_022710245.1 Myxococcota bacterium | reverse complement strand
GCGCCGGCCGAGGCCGGCACCGAGGGGACCCTCACGGCCGAGCTCGCTGGCCGCCTCTCCTGCAACGACGGCGGCTACGCCATCTGCCTGCGCACGGAGGCGCTCACCTGGGTGATGCCCCTCGGCTCCACCGGGGCCTGGTACCTGGTCAACCTCGACGGGACAGACCTCGACCCGCACACCGGGGCGATCGAGCTGCTGCTGCCCGCCGCCCACCGCGCGCTCGCGCTGGGGATCCCGCCCGCGGTCACCTCCCTGCCGGACGGCGCGGTGCGCTGGCGCTTCGCGATCACGCACCCGACGGTGATGCTGAACTTCATCGCTGGCGCGCTGGTGGAGCTGAAGAGCACGGGCGGCTTCCCCACCACCGGGCTCTGCGTCGACGACGCCGCGACCCGGCAGAGCCTGCAGGCGGCCATCGACGAGGGCTCCCGGCTGGTGCCGGTCTTCAGCAAGCTCTGGGGCGCGCCCCCGATCAGCGAGCTCCACTATGGCGAGGTCAAGGGCAACACCCCCTTCGCCGGCACCTCCAGCGAGGGGCTCATCTTCCTCAGCGAGGTGATCTTCAAGCCGGCCTACGCGTACATCATCGCGCAGGTCAACCACGAGCTCGGCCACCTGTGGTGGGGCACCATGGCCTCCGCCGTGGCCGCCGAAGAGGCGGGGTTCTTCAACGAGTCGCTCGCCGAGTACTCCCTCTGGCGAGGCCGCGGCGAGCTGCAGGGCGAGGCGGCGCGCGACACGGGCAGCCGCATGAACGCGGTCTGGTACATGTACCGGCGGCCGAGCTCGGCCGACGCGCCGGTGCTCAGCAAGCTCGGCAGCGAGACCGCCGTCTTCGCCATCTACCACAAGGGCTCCACCACCGTGCGCGCCCTCGAGGAGCTGGTCGGGGTCGACGCCCTCGACGCCGGGCTCAGCTCGGTGATCAAGGCGGGCTGGTCGGCGGCGCTGGCGGACCTGGTCAAGGAGCTGCAGGCGAAGAGCGGCGTCGACCTCGGGCCCTTCGTCGAGAAGTGGCTGAAGGGGACCGGCTACCCCACCCTGAAGGTCACCTCCGCGGTCACCGCCGCGGCGAGCGGCTGGGAGGTCGTCCTCGGCCTGACCGGCGATGACTTCCCCATGAGCCTGCCGCTCAGGCTACGCCACAGCGACGGGACCGTGGAGAAGCAGGTGCTCTCCTACCAGGACGGGCGCGGCAAGGCGCAGCTGCAGACGACGGCGCGGCCAGCGGTGATCGAGCTCGACCCGGGCTGGACCGCCGTGCGTGAGGTCCGCCCCGCCGTCGAGGGCGACGTCTCCCTCGACGGTCAGGTCGACGGCGCTGACCTGATCGAGGTGGCGCTGCGGCTCGGCGGCTACCTCCCGAGCACTCGCCGCGTCGACGGGAAGTACGACCCGCTCCATGACGTGGACGGCGACCGCGCGCTCGCCGACGCGGACCTGGACCGCGTCGTCACGCTGGCGGCGAAGTAGCGGCGCCGCGCGATCCTGCTGGCGGCGACGGCGGCGACGGTGCGAGACTTCCTCCATGTACCGCGCCTCCCGGTTCTGCCCCGGCTGCCAGACGGCCGCCATGCGTCAGCTCTCGCTGCCCAGCCGGGACGGCCCGGTGGAGGTGGAGCTCTGTGACGGCTGCGGCTGCTTCTATGTGGAGTTCTTCGACGGCGAGCTGACGCGGCTCGCGCGCGCCCTGGTCCCCTTCCTCCACCCGCGCGAGCAGCGGAGCCGACCGCCAGGCGAGCCGCGCTGCCCCGACTGCGATGTGCCCTTCACCCTCCAGCCGTACGCGGAGCGCGAGCTCCTCCTCCGGCGCTGCCCGAGCTGCCTCTCGGCCTTCCTCACCTCCGAGGAGGTCGGCTCGCTCGCGCGCCCGCCCACCGAGGACTGAGCGCTACCAGCTGGTGATCAGGCCCCCGTCTGGCCCGCGCAGCTCCGCCGGCGCCTCCTTGAAGACGAGCTCCTCCGGGCCGAGGTCGAGGTGCCGCGCCCGCGAGGTGATGCTGACGTAGGCCGCGAGCGGTTGCGGCGTCGGCGTCGCGCCGTTCTGCAGCTCGCCGAGGCGGTGCACCAGGTCGCCCCCCGCCAGCAGGAAGTCGCGGAAGCGCTCCACGCTGCCGCGGGTCGCGTAGCAGCGCGCCAGCCGCCGGAAGAGCTTGGGCAGCACCAGCCGCGCGTCGTCGTCGCCCGGCTGCGGCCGCGGGCGGAAGACCGCGCGCGGATCGAAGCCGAGCTCGGGCGTGTACTGCCTCCAGACCGGCAGGTGGCTCGCGTGCGCCGAGCGCGAGGCGGCGAGCACGCGCCGCAGCTCGGGCCGCGACATCGAGTCATAGAGCGCGGGGAAGGCGAGGCCCTGCTCGAGTAGCCAGTGCCCCAGGCTCTGGCTCCCGACCAGCAGGTCGCCGACCAGCCTGCCGTGCCGGTCGAGCAGGTCCTGCGGGCCGCGCACCTCGGTGAGGGCCCGGCAGGTGAGGAGCGTGTCACCACCTCGCTGCAGGTGCGCGGCGAGCGCCTGCGCGGCGGTGCCGGCCAGGCTCTGCCGGAAGCCGGCGCTGGGGCCGCCGCCGCGGTAGCAGAGCTCGGGGGCGTCGGCGCCCTGCAGCCGCACGATGAGCTGGCTCCCCCTGAGCGCGGGTCTCGCCGCGCCGTCGGCCACGACGACGGCCCCCTCGAGCACGTGCGTGACCCGGCCGTCGACCTGGATCGCGTCGACCTGGATCGCGAGCGTGTCGGCGCTCGCGCTCCCCGTGGGCCAGAGCTGGCTGGTGTTCAGTTTTCCGTGGACCGTCAAGAGCGCCATCCTCGCCTCCTCCTCCACCGCCCGAGCACGCTGGAGCGGCCCGCGCCGGCTGGGCGGTCAGGCGGGGCGGCCGCGACCATGAGCTGAGGGTGGAAAGGGTAGTGACGGGCGGACGGGAGTCAAGGCGTTGACGCGTGGACGAGCCGCGAGCGCTCGTCGACGCCTGCAAGATTGGCCCCCCTTACCGACCGCGAGCCGGGTGAGCTAAGATTCGGGCGTGCAAGACTCCGATCCTCTGGTCGGCACGCTCTTCGCGGACCGCTTCCAGATCGACGCGTGCCTCGGTCGCGGCGGTATGGGCGCTGTCTACCGCGCGCGCCACACCATCCTCGGCCGCCACGTGGCGGTGAAGGTGATCCTGAAGGGCCTGATCACCGACAACACCATCGAGGCGCGCTTCCGGCGCGAGGCACGGGCCGCGAGCCGCGTGATCAGCCCGCAGGTCGCGGCGGTCTTCGACTTCGGCCACACGGACGACGGCTACCCGTACCTGGTGATGGAGTACGTCGAGGGCGAGACGCTGGCGGCGCTCCAGCAGCGCGAGGGGCTGCTGCCGCTCCCGCGCGCGCTCGGCATCCTGACGCAGGTCTGCGAGGGGCTCGCGGCCGCTCACGCGGCAGGCGTGGTGCACCGCGACCTGAAGCCGCAGAACATCGTCCTCGCGGCGCGGGGCGAGCGCGACCTGGTCAAGGTCCTCGACTTCGGGCTGGCGAAGCTGCTCGACGCCGCCACGGTGAGCCCCCTCTCCGTCGAGGGGGCGACCTTCGGCACCCCCGAGTACATCTCCCCGGAGCAGTGCGCCGGCGGCGAGGTGGATCACCGCGCCGATCTCTACAGCTTCGGGGTCCTCGCCTTCGAGCTCCTCTGCGGCGCGCGACCCTTCCAGGGGGCGATCGTCAAGCTGATGACCGCGCACCTGCATCAGGAGCCGCCGCGCCCCTCCTCCATCGTGCCGGGACGGCTCCCCGCTCCGCTCGAGGAGCTGGTGCTGCGCTGCCTCGCCAAGTCGCCGGCCGCGCGCCCGCGGGGGGCAGCCGAGCTCGGGGCCGAGCTCGCGCGGATCGCTCGCGACCTGTCGCCGACCGCGACCAGCCCCGACGTGCCGCCGCCGTCGAGCGACGCGCTGACGAGGGCAGAGCTCCGCCTCTCCCCGCCCCAGCCCACGGACGCGCAGCGCTCCGGCCTCTGCGAGCTCGCGCTGACCGTGCGCGATCGCGGCCTCGGCTCCCCCGATCTGAGCGCGGCGATGGCCGCCCTGGTCACCGAGGAGGACCGGCTGCTCGAGCTGGAGGCGCGGGCCGCCGCCGTCGAGCAGGCGCGCGCGTCCGAGGAGGCGCGCGCGACGGCGCGCGAGACGCGGCTCCGTCAGGCGCTCGCGCAGCTGGAGCGCGAGCGCACCTCGGCCGCGCTCCCCCTCGACCCGAGCCGCACGCTGCCGCTCGGCAGCCAGGCGGCGCCCGGCCTGCTCCGCGTCGAGGAGAGCACCCAGGCGCTCTCACGCAGCATCGCGCAGCTGGCCGCCTCCGCGGCGCAGCGCGCGACCGAGCTGGAGGCCGAGCTCGACGAGCTGCAGCTCGAGGCGGCCGTGGCGCGCGCCACCGCGGACGAGCGCCGCGAGCAGCTCCTCGCGCTCCTCCTGCGGGTGCAGCGCGAGGAGGGCGCTCGCTTCGACGTCGAGCTCCGCCAGCGCTACCTCGAGGCCGGCCTGGGGTAGCCCACCCGTCAGTTGGTGCGGAACGCCGTCCAGCTGGTGAACGAGGGGGCGCAGGCGGGGCAGCTGAAGGAGCCGCTCATCAGGCAGCCCGACTGGAGCGTGGCGCTCCCCTGCGCGGTGAAGTTGGACTGCTGCAGGGTGAAGGTCAGGCTGTCGCCGCTCTTGCTCCCCGAGGTGATGGACCCCGGATAGCCCCAGGTGTTGCTGTAGCTCGAGCCGGTGAAGCTGCTCCCGCTCTGCTGGAGCGTCAGCGTGTAGCTCCCCCACGTCGAGCTCGAGGCGAGGAGCTGCCAGACCCCCGTGACGTCCGCCTTGGTCCCCGTGCAGGCGCCGACGGCCAGGCAGCCCCGGCGCAGCCGCACGTCCACCGCCGGGAGCACGCTCTGGTACTGCGCGTCCTGCGGCGCCAGCAGGACGTCGAAGGTGCCGGCGAAGAGCACGGTGCTGTAGCTCGCGGCGCCGCTCGCTCCGAGCGCGACGGAGAGGGTGTCGCCGACCGCGGGGCTGAGGAAGCGGAGCGACGCGCGGCTCGAGCTGCTCCCGTTCGAGGGCATCGGCTGGCCGTTGAGCGTGACCTGGCCGCTCAGCTTCACCGTCTTCAGGTCGAGGTCCTTGACCCCGTCCACCTGCAGCGCCAGCCCCTTCTGCGCGGCGACCTTGAGGGCCGGCAGCACGGTCTGGTACTGCGCGTCCTGCGGCGCCACCAGCAGATCATAGGTGCCCGCGAAGATCGTGGTGGTGTAGGCCGCCGGACCGGTCGCGCCGAGGCTGACCGAGAGGGTGTCCCCCGCGCTGGCGTCGAAGAAGCGCAGGTACGCGCGGGGGTTGCTGCTCGAGTTGGCGGGCATCGGCTGGCCGTTCAGCGTGACCACCCCGCTCACCTTCACCGTCTTCAGGTCGAGGTCCTTGACCCCGTTCACCTGCAGCGCGAGCCCCTTCTGCACCAGGTGGCTGAGCGGCGGGAGCACGGTCTGGTACTGCGCGTCCTGCGGCGCCACCAGCAGGTCGTAGGTGCTCGCCCAGAGCGTCGTGCTGTAGCTCGCCGCCCCGCTCGAGTTGAGGCTGAGGGAGAGGGTGTCGCCGACCACCGGGTCCACGAAGCGGAGGTACGCGCGGGGGTTGCTGTTCGAGTTGGCGGGCATCGGCTGGCCGTTCAGCGTGACCACCCCGCTCACCTTGACCGTCTTCAGGTCGAGGTCCTTGACCCCGTCCACCTGCAGCGCGAGCCCCTTCTGCACCAGGTGGCTCAGCGGAGGGAGCACGCTCTGGTACTGCGCGTCCTGGGGCGCCAGCACGAGGTCGTAGGTGCCTGCCCAGAGCGTGGTGCTGTAGGTCGCCGCGCCGCTCGCCCCGAGGCCGACCGAGAGGGTGTCGCCGACTGTCCCGTCGACGAAGCGCAGGTAGGCGCGGATGTTCGAGCTCGAGTTCCCCGCCATCGGCTGCCCGTTCACGGTCACCGCGCCGCTCACCTTGACCGTCTTCAGGTCGACGTCCTTGACCCCGTCCACCTGCAGCGCGAGCCCCTTCTGCGCCAGGTGGTTCAGCGCGGGGAGCACGGTCTGGTACTGCGCATCCTGCGGCGCCAGCACGAGGTCGTAGGTGCCCGCCCAGAGCGTCGTGCTGTAGGTGGCCGCGCCGGTGGCGCCGAGCGGCACCGAGAGGGTGTCACTGCCCCCCCCGTCGACGAAGCGCAGGTAGGCGCGGACGTTCGAGCTCGAGTTCCCCGCCATCGGCTGCCCGTTCACGGTCACCGTGCCGCTCACCTTGACCGTCTTCAGGTCGACGTCCTTGACGCCGCTCGTCTGCAGCACGAGCCCCTGCTGCACCTGGTGGTTGAGCGGCGGGAGCACGGTCTGGTACTGCGCGTCCTGCGGCGCGAGCACCAGCTCGTAGGTCCCCGCCGGCAGCGTCGTGCTGTAGGTCGCCGGGCCGGTGGCGCCGAGCGGCACCGAGACGTAGTCGCCGGTCGAGCTGTTGACGAAGCGAAGGTACGCGCGGACGTTGTTGCTCGAGTTGTCGGGGAGCGGCTTGCCGCCCAGGGTGACGGTGCCGCTGATGCTGACCGTCTTCAGGTCGAGGTCGAGGACGCCGTCGGAGGTGAGCGGATCGAGGTCGCAGATGGCCACGCACTGGCCGCTCGCGTCGTCGCAGACCGACTTCGCGTCGCAGGTGCCGCAGGGCTTGCCGCAGACGGGATCCACGCCGCACTTCCGCGTCCCGCACTCGGGGGTGCACGCCGTGCCGCAGCCGGAGGTGTCGAAGCTGAGGCAGTCCTTCGCGCAGGCGAGGGTGCCGCCGGGCTTCTTCAGCGACTCGCAGCTCTGGCCGCCGAGGTCGCTGCCGTCGCAGAGCTCGGGGCCGGCGCGGACGCCGTCGCCGCAGCCCGGCGGCGGCCCGCAGCGGCTGGTGTCGAGCTCGCTGCAGTTCGGCTTGCAGCTGAGCGTGCCCGCCCCCAGCCCGAGGTCCTCGCAGCGCTTGCCGCCCAGCTCCGCTCCGTCGCAGACCTCCGGACCGTCGACGGCGCCGTTGCCGCAGGTGGAGGGCGCTCCGCAGCCGCTGCGATCGTAGTCCTGGCAGCTGCTCTTGCAGCCGAGCGCCCCGGGGCCGAAGCCGAGCCCCTCGCAGCTCTGCTGGCCCACGTCGCCTCCATCGCAGACCTCCTCGCCGGCGCGGACGCCGTCGCCGCAGGCTGGCTCGGAGGGCTTGCTGCTGCAGGCGAGCGGCAGGAGCAGGCAGAGCGGACAGAGCAGGCGGAGCTGACGCGCGCGCATGAGGCCTCCTGGGGCTCCCGGGTACTGGTGGGGTGTACGGTCGGGTGGGCGGATTCTTCCGGAGCACCGGCTAGGACTCGCGCCGGCTCTCACGTTACAATCCGTCCCGGTCACCAGAGCTCAGAGGTTCAGCGCTCCTCGCGAGGCGGCAGCGGATGAATGAGGCGAGCCAGCTGATCGGCCAGATCATCCAGGACACCTACCGGATCGAGAAGCTGATCGGGGAGGGTGGGATGGGCGCCGTCTACGAGGCCGCGCACCTCCGGCTGGCGCGGCGCTTCGCGGTGAAGCTGCTCTACCCCGCGGTCGCCAAGCACCCCGAGGCGCTGGCCCGCTTCCAGCGCGAGGCCCAGGTGACGAGCGCCCTCGGTCACCCGCACATCCTCGAGGTGATCGACTTCAACCACACCCCCGACGGCGCGCCCTACATCATCATGGAGCTCCTCGCGGGAGAGGACCTGGCCGCGCGGCTGCGGCGCCAGCTCCGGCTGGAGCCGCCGGCGGTGGCCAGCATCCTGCGCCAGGCCGCCTCGGCGCTGCAGGCCGCGCACGAGCAGGGGATCGTCCACCGCGACCTGAAGCCCAACAACATCTTCCTCTGCCGCCGCGGCAAGCGGGACGACTTCGTCAAGGTGGTCGACTTCGGCGTCTCCAAGGTGCTCGGCGCGCAGGGCGGGCTGACCAGCACCCAGGCGTTGATCGGGACGCCGTTCTACATGTCGCCCGAGCAGGCGGAGCAGCGGAGCGGTGAGGTCGACCTGCGCGCGGACATCTACGCGCTCGGCGTGATCATCTTCGAGGCGCTGACCGGGCGGCCCCCCTTCGCCGCGGACTCGATCCCGCAGCTCCTCTTCAAGGTGGCCTATCACGAGGCGCCGCTGCTGCGCTCGCTCCGCCCGGATCTCCCCGCCGCCCTCGACGCGGTGGTGGCGCGCGCCCTCGCCAAGCAGCGCGAGGAGCGCTGGGCCTCCGCCGGCGAGCTGGCCGCGGCGTTCAAGGCCGCGCTCGGACCCGCGCCGCACCAGGCGCTCCCCGTCGAGGACGACGAGGATGACGAGGACGACGAGGGCGAGGGCCACGACGACGAGCCGGCCACCGCACCGCCGAGCCAGCGGACCGCGGCCGCACGCGCGCCGGGCCGCGCGCCCCAGCCGGCGTCCCGGCAGGCACCAGAGCTCGCGCTCGAGGCCACGGTGACCGGCCCGCCGGCACCGGCGGTCCGAGGCGCGTCGCCTGCACGTGTGCCCGCGACGTCGCTCGCCACCGAGGAGACCGTCGTCGACGCCTGCGCGCTGCCGGATCCCCTGGAGGAGGCGAAGAAGACCACGCTCTCGACCAGCACGCTCTCCACTAGCCTGGGCGAGGTCACCGGCGAGACGAGGCGGGCGCGGCGCGGCAGCCGCCTGCCGATGATCGCGGCGGGGGTGCTGGTGGTCGCGCTCGGCGTGGGCTTCGTCGCCTTCCGCGCGCTGCGCTCGGGGCCGCCCGCGGGCAGCAGGGGGACAGCGCAGGAGCCCACGGCCGAGGCGACCAGCGGCGGCGCGCGCCCGGGCACGGCCGGCGCCGGCTCCGTGGCGGTGACCGCGCCCCCCGACGCGAGGGTCGCCCCGCGTCCGGACCTCGAAGCCGGGCGAGCGGTGCCCGATGCGGGGGCACGCGACGCGAAGGTCGCCTCGCCGGCCGGCGCTCAGAAGGCCTCCAAGCTCAAGCGGCCACGCCCCAAGCGGGGGAAGAAGAAGAAGCTCGGCGACGACATCGTCGACGACTAGCGAGGGACACCTGATGAGAAGAGTCCTCGAGCTGGCGCTGCTGCTCGGCCTCACGCTGGCCGCAGCGCCAACCTGGCCCGCGAAGCCCAACGCGAAGGCGCAGGCGGACTTCAAGCGCGGCGCCGCCCTCTACCGCCAGGGTGACTACGAGAAGGCGCTGGAGGCGTTCCGCGCCTCGCTGGAGAAGGAGCGACGCCCCTCCACCATCCTCAACCTGGCCCAGTGCCACCGGCAGCTCAAGCGCGCGAAGCAGGCGCTCGAGCACTACCAGCTCTACCTCGCCGAGTTCGCCCGCCAGCACCCGGGCGAGGCGATCCCGCACGAGGACGAGGTGAAGGAGCACATCACCAAGCTCGCGGCCGAGGTCGAGCCGAAGGAGCCGCCCGGGCCGCCGACCCAGGGGACGCTCAGCGTGCGCAGCGAGCCCGCCGGCGCTGAGCTCCTCCTCGACGGCAAGCCCGTCGGCCAGGCACCGTACTCGGGGACCGTCGGACCCGGCCGGCACCGGGTGAGCGCGCGGCTCGCCGGGCACGCGGAGGCGAGCCAGGAGGTCGAGGTCGTCTCCGGGCAGAGCGCCGAGGTCACGGTCCGGCTCGCACCGGCCGCCGCGCCGGCCCCGCCGCCGCGCCGCCGCGTCTGGGCCTGGGTCACCGGCACGACCGCGCTCGTCGCGGCTGGCATCGGGATCGGTCTCGGCGTCGCCGCCAAGAGCGGCTACGACGAGTTCCAGACCACCCCGAGCCCGACGCGCTACGACGAGCTCAAGGACTCGGTCCCGCGGCTCGGCAACGCGTCGACGGCGATGTTCGTCGTCGGCGGGGCGCTCGCGGTCACATCGGTGGTGCTCTTCTTCGTCGAGGGCCGCCGGCCCGCCGAGGCGCCCGCGAGCCGCGCGGGCCTGCGCCTCGAGCCCCTCGCCGGCTCCGTCTGGGGCCTCTCGCTGGGCAGCGGGTTCTGACGCCAGCGGCGCCTGCTCTGCCTCCGATCACGACCTGGGGCCAACGCCATCAGCGGGCCAGCTCACGGGCCAGCCTCGAAGCGCCAGCTCGCGGTCCCGCTCCCGAGGGGCGCGAGGAGCGGCAGGTCGCTGCCCTCGAGCGCCTTGGCGTCGTTGTAGGGGATCGCCTCGGAGGCGGTCGCCAGCGAGGCGATCTGCAGGATCGTGTACGGGATCACGTCGCCCTTCTTGTCCCGGCACTGGAAGCTGGTCTCACGCTCCGCCGAGGTGGCCCGCCAGCGGTACTTCTGACCGAGGCTGGAGCTCGGCTTCCACACGATGAGCGCGCCGTTGCTCTCTCCCTCGGCGGCCGGGACCTCGGCCAGGCTCTTCAGGTCGCAGGTGATGGTCTGGTCGGGGTACTTGGGGGTCACCGTGAAGCTGAAGCTGCCGCCGAGGAGCGCATACCGCGCCACGTCGGGGAGGTCCTCGAAGCGCTCGAACCTGAGGTCGGCGGTGCCGGAGACGTCCTCGGCCGCGGTCGTGTAGCTGAAGCTCACCTTGCCGGCGAACGTGGGCGCTCCTCCCACGACCCGGACGTTCGAGACCAGGATCATCCCGTCGAAGATCTGACCGCTGTAGCGCGCCGAGACCGCCACCGGATTCCTGGCGGGCACCTTCGCGGGCGCGGTGAAGGTCGCGCCCGACCCGCCCGGCTGGACGCTGCCATCGCTCGCGCTCCAGGTGAAGCTGCCGAGGCGGTTGTCGTTCGGGACCGGCGTCTTCTTGATCACCGTGATCGGAGCGAGCTCCTCGTCCGGATCAGCCGCCGGGGGCTTCTGGGGAACTCGCATCTCGAGCGTGAGCGGCAGGGACTCCGAGGTCTTCACCGTGGCCGCGGAGGGCGCGATGAAGAACCACTCGAACATGGCGAGGTCCCGGACCAGGTTCACGGCCTGCGCCGTCCGCGCCGATCCCTGCGCCAAGAACCGCGTGCGGAAGCTGAGGGTCTTCTTGGTCTCGTCGAGCGTCACCTTGCCGGCGGCTTGCCAGCTCCCGTCGGGGAGCTGGACGGCAGGCCGCAACGCGCCGAGGCCCGAGGGGAGCTCGAGCCCATCGTAGCTCAGGGTCGCGGTGATCGGCTGGGCGAGCGTCGCGGCGTCGAGCCCGAGGCGATAGCCTCCGCCGACGCCGCCCTCGAGAGCGTTGGTGATCGGGGTGAGGCTCAGCTGGCTTTCGGCCGCGAGCGCGCCGGCCGGGACGTTCACGACGACCTTGCCGTCCGGTGTCTGCAGGACCCCGCCCGCCGCGCCGATCGTGGCGGTGATCGGGCTGCCCGTCGGGCTGCCTGGAGCGCTCGTGAACGGGGTCTCCGGGGCGGGGTCGCTCTGGGTGTCTCCGCACCCCGCGACCAGCAGCCCCGCGATGAAGAGCTGTCGCTGGATCGATCGCATGCGCACGCCTCAGCTTCAGGTTGCCACCCACCTCGCCCACCGCTTGTTGTGGCACAGCGCTGGGCGGATGCAACGAGAGGTCGCGTCGAGGAGGGACCCCGGTCCCTCGCCATGGATAGGTCTTCGTTTGAAGGCAGATGCGGAACATCGCCCACACGACTCGCGTATCATGAGGCACCTGGAGGAGCTCATGCACCACCGCCCAGCGCGCACGCTCGCGCTCGCCGTCGTCCTCGGCCTCGCGCTGGCCACCCCCGCGCGCGCCGACCGCACCCGTCCCGCCATGGCCGGCGTCGAGGGCCAGCGCGCCTTCGACGATCTCGCGCGCCACTACAGAGGAGAGGGCAAGCCCCCCTTCGCGCAGGCGCTGAAGGACCTCCGCGCCCCCGACGACGCGCGCCGCCGCGCGGCCGGTCGCTACCTCCACGCGCTCCTCGCGCAGGCGTGGGCCGACGAGCGGAGCGGGCGCGGGCCCTGCCGGCCGACGCCGTTCTTCGGGGGCCGGCCGGTCTGCGACGCGCGAGAGCTGCGCGGCGAGCTGGCGCGCGCCTTCGGCCGCGAGGCGGCCAGCGAGGCGGCGCTGGAGGCCGCGCTCTGGCTCGTCGACGAGGAGAAGGTCGCCGACAACCAGGCCGCCGGGATGGACGCGCTGGCGCGCATCAGCTCGCCGCGCGTCGCCGAGGCGCTGCGCCGCGTCCTCGCCCGGCCGCACCCGAGCGAGGCGGTGCTCGCCCGCGCCGTGGCCGAGGCGGGCCGCCGCAAGCTCACCGCGCTGGCCCCGGAGCTGCAGCGGCTCTGCGCCTCGCCGCGCGCCGCCGTCCGCAAGGCGGTCCTCACCGCCGCGCCCGCGCTCGGGCTCAAGCTCGCGCGCTGCGCTGCCCCGACGCTGCTCCCGGCGTCGTTCGAGAAGGAGCTCGCTGCCGTGGCCGCGCGCGTGCTGACGCCGCCGCCGCCCGCCGCTCGCTGGGTCCGCTTCGAGCATACGAACCCGCGCGCGTTCAGCGGCGGCAAGCCGGTCACGCTGCGAGGGAGCGGCTGGCTCCTCGCCGAGGCGCCGGGCGCCTACCGCGTCCTCGATTTCTTCGCGCGCGAGCGCACGCTGCCGAGGGGTGAGACGAAGCTCTCGCCGCGCACCCTCGCCGAGGAGGCGCGGGCGCTGCTCGCCATCCGCGCCGGCAAGGGCCGCGAGGCGCGCGAGGCGCTCTCCGAGCTCGGCGGGCTCACCGGGCAGTTCCAGCCGGGCTTCATCAGCCTGCCCGAGGCGCTGGTCGCGGCCTGGGCGCTCGGCCGCGGCGACCGCGCGATCGCCGCGTCCCTGCTCCTCCCGCGCATCGACGGCACTCGCGACGATCGCTGGATCGGCTGGGCGGTGCGTGACCTCCTCGGCCACCACTACCACCAGGAGATGCTGATCGCCTTCTCGCACGAGCGCGACTACGCGCGCGCGACCCGGCTCGCCCGTCACCTCTCCGGAGCTCTCTTCGACGAGTACGAGTACCAGGAGCGCGCCCGCGAGCTCGCCGCCCAGCTCGCCCGCCGCGGCGACGACTTCAAGGCGCTCGCGCTGCCGACGCCCGAGGCGTGGGCGAAGCTCAAGGCGACCCTCGCGCGGCCCGCTCAGATCTCCTTCCTGACGGCGCGGCTGCGCCTCCTCAACTGCCTGCAGTGGGGGCAGCCCGGCGGCGTCTCCTACGCTGACCCGCAGGACGCGTCGAGCCACGCGGCGCGGGCGGCAGGCACGAGGCCGAGGCCGGTGATCAACCCCTACGTCGAGCTCACGTCGATGAAGCTGACCCCCGCCGAGCTCCCGGCGCTGGTGCCGCTCCTCGCCGACGAGAGCGTCTTGCCCACGTTCAGCTACTGGCGCGACTTCCACCCGCAGCGGACGCTGCACCGGGTGAGCTGGCTCGCGGCGGAGCTGATCAACGCGGCGGCGCGCCATGACCTCGCCGCGCTGCAGGCCTACCACGCCGCCGACGCCGCCGGCCGCAAGCGGCACCTCGAGCGCGTCCTCGCCTGGTGCCGCGCGAACGCCGGCAAGAGCCCGGCCGAGCTGCGGCGCGAGACCATCCGCACCAGCAAGGACTGGGACGCGGTCGCGGCCGCCGTCGAGGAGGCCGCGCGCGCCAAGGACCGCGCTGTCCTGGCGCTGCTCCTCGCCCGCCAGGTCGACTTCCCCAAGCGGCGAGAGGACCTCGCGCGCCTCGTCTACCAGCTCGGCACCTCGCAGGCCGCGCCCGCCGCGCGCCGCTGGCTGAAGGACGGCGAGGCCGGGGTGCGCTTCTGGGCCGCGCTCACCCTCCTGCGCCACGGGCGCCAGGGCGCGCTCGAGGGCCTCGCCGAGCTGCGGCCCATCCTCGCGGCCGACGACGGCAGCTATCGCTACCCGCAGGCCTTCGACGCGCTGATGGACACGCGCCAGCGCCCGGCGGTGGACCTCGCCTGCGGCATCCTCGGCAAGGCGCGCCTCGAGGTCTCCTTCGGCAGCGGCGGCGCGGTGCTGCATCGCCTCTTCCTGGCCGGGCGCCCCGAGGCGCTCGCCTACCTGCTGCGCGGCCTCGACAGCCAGAAGGACGGCGGCGTCTCCTCGGGCAGCTACCGGGGCAAGCAGGTCGAGCGCAAGCAGGTGGAGGGGGACGGCTTCGCCAGCGCGATCGCCGCCTGGCGCGCCTCGCGCGTGGCGCCGACGCCGCCGGGCGAGTACAGCTACGAGATCCTGGCGCCCGCCGCCGAGCGCGCCGCCGAGCGCGCGAAGCTCAAGCGCTGGCTGCAGGAGCAGTTCAAGCTGATCCGCGCTGGCAAGAAGCCCGCGATGAGGACCAGCCCCGATCGCGTCGGCGCCGAGCAGTGGCGGCTCGACGCCCCCGGCGCCGGCTGACCCGGCGCTCCACACGCGCGCGGTCGTGATTCACGCCCAGCTGCTGGAGCGTGGAGGGCGCGGCGAGCCAGCGTCGACGGGGTGGCGGCGCGGGCCCGCCGCTTGACCCACCCCGACCGGCGTGCTTCCCTTTGCGCGCATGCCGCACCGCCCCCCGAGCCCGACCGGGGCTGACTCACCCACCCGTGACAACCGCACCGCCCGCCTCGGCGAGGAGCGGGTGAGCAAGCTCCTCTGGCAGTTCTCGCTCCCCGCCATCGCCGGCACCGTCGTCTCCTCGCTCTACACCATCATCGACCGCGCCTTCCTCGGCAACGTCGTCGGTCCCGACGCCATCGCCGGCATCTCCCTCTGCATGCCGGTCGGCTTCGTGATCATGGCCTTCGGCGTGCTCCTCGGCATCGGCAGCGGCGCGCTGGTCTCCATCCGGCTGGGTGAGCAGCGGCGCGAGGACGCCGACCTGATCCTCGGCAACGCGGTGGCGCTGATCGTGGTCGTCTCGCTGGTCCTCACCGTGGGCTTCCTCCTCGCGCTCGACCCGCTCCTCAGGGTCTTCGGCGCGAGCGCGCGCACCCTGCCCTACGCCCGCCAGTTCCTCCGGGTCATCCTCCTCGGCTCCTTCTTCCAGTACACGGCGTTCGGCCTGAACGCCGTGATCCGCGCCGAGGGCAACCCGCGCATCGCCATGCTGACGGTCTTCATCAACGCCGGACTCAACATCGTCCTCGACGCGATCTTCATCTGGGGGCTCGGGCTCGCGGTCACCGGCGCCGCGGTGGCGACCGTGATCGCCCAGGGTGTCTCGGCGTGCTGGACCCTGCTCCACTTCCGCAGCCGGCGCAGCGTGCTGAAGCTGCGCGCCGCGAGCCTGCGCCTGCGCTGGTCGGTGGTGCGCCCGGCGCTCGCGATCGGCCTCGCCCCCTGCGTGATGCACCTCGCCGCCAGCGTCGTCCACCTGCTCATCAACCGCGGCCTCGCGCGTCACGGCGGCGACGTCGCGCTCGGCGCCTACGGCGTCATCGGCGCGCTCTCCATGTTCATCCTGATGCCCGTCTTCGGGCTGAACCAGGGCGCGCAGCCGATCATCGGCTTCAACTATGGCGCCGGTCGCGTGGCCCGCGTGCGCGAGACGCTGCGGCTGAGCGTGCTCGCCGCGACGGCCGTCATGTCGGCGGGCTTCCTCGTCGCCCAGCTCTTCCCCGGCGCGCTGGTCCACGCCTTCGCCAGGGACGAGCTGGTGGCCACGGTGGGCGCGCGCGGCATGCGCATCTGCCTGCTGATGATGCCGGTCGTCGGCTTCCAGGTGGTCGGCGCGAGCTTCTTCCAGTCGATCGGCAAGGCGCGGACCTCGCTCGTCCTCACCCTGCTCCGGCAGGTGCTGATCCTGATCCCGCTGCTGGTGCTGCTCCCTCGCCTGCTGGGCCTCGACGGGGTCTGGGCCGCCGGCCCGATCGCCGACCTCGGCGCCGCGCTGCTGACCGGCGGGGCGCTGCTGCGCGAGCTTCGCCGGATGGGGACGGGCGCCCCTGCCCAGGCCGCGCCGGCGACCACCGCCGGAGAGCCGCTCCAGCGGCGCGGCGAAGGGATATAATAGACGGCGTTCCGGGCGCGGCGTGGTGGTAGCTAGCCGAGGTGACCCATGCCCGTTCCGTCGAGGCCCATCCTCCCCGCTCACCTCATGCTCCTCGCGACGGCTCTCGGCGCCTGCACCAGCCCCCAGCTCGGCCAGCGCAGCTCCGCCGTCGTCAACGGCGTGCTCGACGCGGGCCACCCGGCGGTGGGCTGCCTCTACTTCGACTCCTACGTGGACTGCGCGTGCACGGCGTCCCTGGTCGGCACCCGGACCGTGCTCACCGCTGCCCACTGCGTCACCGACGAGGAGAAGCCGCCCTACACGATCTGCAGCGACATGTCCTTCGTCCTCGGGGCGGCGAGCGGCGCGCAGCACGCCATCGACTCCGTGGTGATCCACCCCGACTACGACGCGACCTCGGTGACCAACGACCTGGCGGTGGTACGGCTGGCGAGCCCGATCGCTGGCGTCACCCCGCACCGCCTGGCGACCACCGCGCCGCAGGTCGGTGAGCTCGTCACCATCGTGGGCTACGGCCAGACGACGCTGACGGACGTCCCCATCCCGGCGGAGAC